>CAISOQ010000439.1 GCA_903887095.1 uncultured Flavobacteriia bacterium | reverse complement strand
TATTTCAGAGTGTTTAATCCAACGAGTCAACAAGAAAAATTTGACAAAGAATATAAATACATAAAACAATGGGTGCCGGAATTTGGAACAACATCCTATCCAGCCCCAATAGTAGATCATTCATTCGCAAGAAATCGCGCTATTGAACGCTATAAATCCGCATTAAACGCTTAAATATGTCTATCCAAATCAACGACAACTGCCCTCACTTTGTATTAAAAGACCAAAATGGATCAGACTTTCTAATTTCTGATCAAATTGGACAAAAAAATCTTGTCATCTTTTTTTACCCAAAAGACGATACACCTGGCTGTACCAAGGAAGCCTGTTCTTTCAGAGATGTGCATGATGATTTTTTAAATAAAGATTGTGTTGTGATAGGAATTTCCTCAGATTCAACTGAGTCGCATCAAGAATTTGCAGAAAAGCATAAGTTGCCCTACGCGTTGCTTTCCGACACAAAAAAAGAGGTGCGAAAGCTGTTTGGAGTACCTTCAAATTTATTTGGATTGATTCCTGGAAGAGTCACTTATATCATTGATAAAAAAGGTATTGTGCGAGGCATTTACAATTCACTAACGGATCCTTTGGGACATATTCAGCAAGCACTAAAAAAACTCGAAGAGTTGTAAAATTGATTTTTTACTGACTTTATCATTGCATATTGTCTCCATTTTATTCATCCTTTAAAAGTTGTTTTGTATGAATTAAAACAAACAACCATGAAAGGATACAAAACGAATATTGAATCAGAGGCACTTCAGAACACGAACTTCAGAAAAGTATTATATACTGCAGATCACTTCCAACTCGTGTTGATGAGCTTACAACCTCTAGAAGAAATAGGCAATGAGGTCCATATTACAAACGATCAATTTTTCAGAATTGAAAGTGGCCAAGGGAAATGCATTGTAGACGGGCACATTTATGAAGTAGAAGATGGCGATGTTGTAGTCGTTCCAGCTGGTGCAAAACATAATTTCATCAACATCAGTAAATCGCAATTTCTGAAATTATACACTATTTATGCTCCACCGCACCACAAAGACAAAATAGTTCGTGAAACGAAAAAAGAAGCGCTGGAAAATGAAGCTTTTTATGTCGGAGTAACGACTGAATAAACTACTTATTTGAAAATTTCCTCCACAATCTCAAATCGAAAATCGAAAATTTCATTCAATTTTCTTTGAACAAGAATGGGGTGAGCAATTTTCCCTAGAATCCCAAAAGGCAATTCATAAGAAACTATGTCCGACATTAGCACACCATTGTCCACGGTCTCAAAATGATGTTCATGGTGCCAAATTCGGTAAGGTCCTTTTCTTTGTTCATCGACAAAAAACTGATGTTCCTTAACATGTGTAATTTCAGTAATCCAATTCATAGGAATACCCAATAATGGTCGAACACGGTATTCGATCATTAAACCTTCGTACATTTTTTCAGGCACTTCCGTTAACACATCGAAACCCATGTATTTCGGTGTGATTTTCTGCAAATTTCCAGGTGATGAAAAAAAATCCCAACAAGTTGCCATGTCGGTTTTAACAAGTTGCTGTCGTTTGAGCTGATACATTAGGTCATTTTTTATTAAAACAAGCAAAAGCATCAGTTTGTTCCTTTTGAACTTCTAAAAGAACTCAATTAATCTATAATTTAGAGCCATGAATGAAGCAGATTACAAAAAAGTTCTTACCGACTATATCGACAAACGATTAAATATCAGCGAAGAAGAAAAAGAAATCATTGCTTCCTCCTACACGCTGAAATCCTTTCAAAAAAAAGAACATATTTTCTCTCAAGGAAAACCATGCTCAATAGAAACATTTGTTGTGAAGGGCACTCTCCGCCTCTATCATGTCGACAATAAAGGCCAGGAACATGTTCTGCTTTTTGCTTTTCCGGAATGGTGGGTGGGAGATATGGCTTCATTCAATACCGGTGAACCTTCAAGCTTAAATTTGCAAGTTTTGGAAGAAACTATTGCATTGGTAATTGACCCAACTGAAAAAGAAGTGCTTTTAAAAAAGGTACCCAAGCTTGAGCGACTCTTTCGATTAATGATTCAAAAAAATCTGTCGGTTCTTCAAAAACGTTTTCTACTAACAATCAGTGCTAATGCCAGTTATCGCTACCTTGAATTAATCGAAAGATCGCCGGGTATTGAGCAACTTGTTCCTCAACACCAAATTGCCTCCTACTTGGGGATTCATCCAGAATCATTAAGCAGGATGAAGAAGCAACTGTTGAAATAGCCTTATAAAACTTCTTGAAATCTCTTAACCTATGTCAACGAGTTGACAATTTGGTTGATTTACTTTTGCTTAAATAATTTTAAATAGAAGACAATGACAACAACTTGGAATGCAGACAATATGCACAGTGAAATCGGTTTTAAAGTGAAACACATGATGATTACCAATGTAAGTGGAAATTTCGAGCGATTCACAGCAAGTGCGGAATCGAATGGAGATGATTTTACAAACGGTAAATTTACCTTCAGTGCTGAAATTGATTCAATAAACACAGGAGTATCAGACAGAGATGGTCATTTGAAATCTGATGATTTCTTTGGTGCACAAAGTTTTCCACTTTTATCTTTCAACAGCACAGGAGTGGCAAAAAAATCAGATGATGAATACACAATCACTGGTGATTTAACGATTCGTGATGTCACAAAAAATGTTGAATTTCAGGCAGAACTAGGTGGAATTGCAGTTGATCCTTATGGTCAAACAAAAGCAGGATTTTCAATTTCAGGAAAGATCAAACGCAGTGATTTCGGTTTAACTTGGAGCGCAGTTACTGAAGCCGGAAATATTGTTGTAGGTGACGAAGTGAAATTGTCCGCTGAAATCCAATTCATCAAAAAAAATTAAAAAAATCAACTTTCTCTGAACAAAACAGCTTTTAGTCTGTTTTACAAAAAGCAAGTAGTAATAGTGGTTAAACGAAAAGTCGCAGAATAGCAATATTTTGCGGCTTTTTGTTTTTTGTTTACCGCCTCTCTAATTCACTTTTATTATCCTTAATCGATCTATTATCAAATCATTGTGCGTTTTTACTTCCAAAAAGTAAAGGCCATTCTCATCAGGTAATTTAATCTTCAATTCTTCTCCTAACTCAAATATTTCTAGAGGCAACTTATTACCTTGCAGATCGTAGAGTTTAAGTGACTTGATTTTGAAATTATTATGATTGATATATACATCTTCATTCGAAGGATTTGGATAAACATATACTTTTGGATGAGCTAAATCAGAAATATCCAAACTAGACTGCGCATTAATATATATTGAATGCAGTAACTTTAAAAACGGACTACCTAATGATTTACCTGAGCAAAACAATGTTAATTCTAAATAGAACAATCCATTTAAATTTGTAATTGAATAATTTTGATCAAAATAATGTTCTCCATTGATATCTCTTACTACCCAGGAAACGCTCGCTGTATCACTGTTAATGTATGATATCTGTGCAATCCAAACGGAGTCAATTGATGTAAAATCAATAACACAATCTTCAATTAAACTAGTAAATAATGTATCGATTACAGTTGAATCAAGGTTTGAATTCACAACGAAAATATTGCTAGGATCAGCAACATAAAAGGTTAAAGTGTCAATGCTGCCTGCGGCATCTGAATAAGCAAGAGTATATAAACCCGAACACATTCCATCGTAAGAAGAATTCGTTCCAATTTGAATATTACTCGAATTATAAAGTGCAAAAGAATAAGGAGAGCTCCCTCCATAAGCATAAAACTGAGCACTTCCATCGCAGACACCATCTGATGTTAAATCCTGCACACTTAACTGAATACTCAATGGGAATGTACTTCCAACTTCCTCTACAAATCCATATTGTTGAAAAACACATCCATAATTAGCATCTGTAGCCAATACTAAAACTGGACCTGAACATAAATTGTTTACGGATGGGCCTTGCTCGCCATTACTCCATGTTAAATCAAAACTACCCGAAGGATCAGTAGAAACGATACCAGTGCCATTACATTGGAAAGAATCAGAAGCTGAAGTAGTTATCGTTGGGGGCAAATAATTGACAACATTTACAATTACAGAATCAACAGCCGAACATTCTAATGAATCCATACCAGTAGCAATATAGGTCGTACTAACTATTGGATTAATTAAAAAACCATTTCCTAACCCCAAACCATTATCCCAACTATAATTTACAGCTCCTGAAGCATTCAAAATAGTCGATTCTCCAAGACAAATAAAAATATCGGAGCCGGCAGAAATAATTGGATTATTATTTACAATTACATTCACTGAATCTGTCCCCGTGCATCCGTTAGCCGAACCTCCGGTAACGACGTATGTAATTGTAATCGTTGGGTTTGTAAAAACAGAATCGCCAAAAGTCGTATTTAATCCTATATTCGGTGACCAGGTATATGATTCTGCACCAATGGCTGTAATGAGAGCACTTGTCCCTAAACAAATTGATTTATCTGGACCTGCATTTATTGAAACTTCGGGGTTTACGGTGACTAAAATAGTATCAGAACCTGTACAACCATATACATTTGTGCCCGTCACAACATAGGTAGTACTTGATATTGGACTAACAACTACTGATGCTCCTGTGCTATCTGATTCTGTAACCGAAGGCGCCCAACTGTAGCTTAACCCACCCATGGCTGATAATGAAGCACTTGTACCTAAGCATATTGAAGTATCTGGAGCTAAAATTATTGGAATTACATTGTTTATGGTAACTAGAATTGAATCAGTACCTTCACAACCAAATGCGTTTGTGCCTGTAACAACATAAATGGTATTAAACGTCGGACTAACAAGTACTGTTGTTCCTGAACTATCTGATTCTGTGACCGAAGGTGCCCAAGTATAGCTCAACCCTCCAGTGGCAGATAAGGAAGCAGTTGTCCCTATGCATATTGAAGTATCCAGGCCTGTATTTATTGAATTACCTGAATTTACCGTAACTATAACAGTATCAGAACCTGTGCAACCATTTGCAGTTGTGGCAGTAACTATATATGTTGTACTTGATATCGGATTTACGAAAACAGCTGCTCCGGAGCTATCTATAGATGTAACAGAAGGTGTCCAATTATAGTTCATTCCTCCTGTAACTTCTAAAGATGCACTTGTCCCAGAACAAATTGTAGTATCCGGACCAGCATTTATTGAAGCTCCAACACTTACTAAAATAGTATCCGTATCTGTACAACCATTTGCCGCTGTGCCTGTCACAACATACTCCACTGTTGATATTGGACTAACTACGACTGTTGTTCCTAGGCTGTCCAACGCCGTAACTGTGGGCGTCCAAGTATAGTTCATTGCACCCGATGCAGATATTGATGTACTTGTTCCAGGACACATTGAAATATCTAATCCTGCATCTACAGATACCTCGTTTTCTATATATAAAGTCACAGAATCTAATCCGACACAACCTGAATAGGTTGTACCAGTAACAACATATGTTTCAGTTGATAAAGGATTTACAAAAACTTTTTCGCTCTGACTGCCTAAAATGATATCAACCGGAGGTTCCCAAGTATAAGTATAGGCAAAAGATGCGTACAACACTGCACCAACACCATAACACAGCGTGTCATCATCATAGGAAATATCAACCGGATTAAAATTTTCAACCACCACATTAACCTGATCTGTTCCAGTACAACCGAAAACAGAAGTACCAGTGACTGTGTATATTGTGGTTGTCAAATTAGGGCTGGCTAAAACTGTGTCTCCAAACGCAGTATTAAGATCTGTAGAAGGTGTCCAATTATATTCCTGAGCACCAGTTGCAATAAGCGTAGCAACTGCGCCTGCGCAAATATTGACGTTTGAACCAGCATTCACCACAGGGAGTGGGTTAACAAATACAACCAATGAATCTGCGACTGTACAACCCAAAGAGTCAACACCAGTAACAAAGTAAGTTGTGGTTTCTAATGGAGAGACTAAGACAGTTGCACCGGAATTATCTACAAATGTAACTGCAGGAGACCACGAATATGTATCTGAACCAGTTACAGTCAATGAAATATTTGAACCTTGACATATAGAAACATCTACTCCTGCTTCGATCGTACATTGAGAATAAATGCAATTATTGAGAGTAAAAAGTAAAAAAAACAATATAATCAGAGGAATATTTTTTTTCATAATCAATGCCTAAATGAAATTTACAAATGAATTATTAATTTAGTTTGAGGATAACAAAATAATAAGAATTTATCAATCAAAAGATTTTAAATTAGTTAGCTAACAATCTTATTATTAGTATTTTTTAAATAATGTTTAGTAAACACTTGAATTTACCTCACATAATCTTGCTTATGTACCAGCATATATTGGTCATTGTCTAACTTGATGTACCCCTGGTCGTAGCAGAAAAAATACTTGGATCCTTTTTGAGTCCGATAAATATTGGTGAAATAATGAAAATTAAAACCTTCCTCGGCTAACGTAATTCCATCAACGGTTATTTTACCATTCGGATTTAACGTTGATAATATTCGTCTGTTTTTTCGGAGAATGTTGTTTATCCTGCGCATGTAAGTCGTAGTATCCTCATTCATTCTATTGTTATGAGTATTCCTACAATAATCCGAACAAAACTTCTGATCCCTTCGTCCCAAAAGTTTTTGCCCACATTCCTTACATTTTCGATCTACTGTTGCTTCTTTTGCCATACTAATGAATAGGCAATGTTAACAATATTTAACAGCAAAATCAAGGGTTTAGCGACGATTGTTGCAACCTTTGTCTCTATAGATCACTTAAAATATGACTGAAAACACGGATCAACCAATCAACTCGGCGGAAGCCCTGCGACAATTGAGTGAGAAGATTAAACTAGAATCTATCATTATTCAGAAACTTCGTGAGGAAGTGGCGAAAATTATTGTTGGTCAAGACTACATGATTGACCGATTATTAATTGCTTTATTAGCAGATGGACATGTATTACTTGAAGGAGTTCCTGGACTTGCAAAAACATTAGCAATTAAAACACTTGCGCAGGCAATTGATCTCGATTTCAGTCGCATACAATTCACGCCAGACCTCCTTCCTGCAGATGTCACAGGAACAATGATTTACCAGCAAAAGAGTGAGAAATTCACCGTTAAAAAAGGTCCTGTCTTTGCAAACTTTGTGTTAGCGGATGAAATCAATCGTGCGCCAGCGAAAGTGCAAAGTGCCTTACTAGAGGCAATGCAAGAAAAACAGATTACTATTGGAGAAGAGACCTTTCAGCTTCCCCTGCCATTTCTTGTTCTTGCTACGCAAAACCCTATCGAACAAGAAGGAACGTATCCATTGCCTGAAGCTCAGGTAGATCGATTCATGTTGAAAGTGGTGCTCGGATACCCAACCAAGGAGGAAGAAAAAATGATCATCAGAGCCAATGTCCGAAAAGGTGGTATTGGTCAATGCAATAAAGTAATTGGCTCGACCGACATCCTTAGAGCGAGAGAATTGGTTCGAGAAATCTATCTTGATGAAAAAGTTGAGCAATACATAGTGGATCTGGTTTATGCCACACGCACACCCGAGAGCTATGGCCTAGGATTTTTACAACCATTAATTGGTTTTGGCTGTTCACCACGAGCCAGCATCAACCTAGCGCTAGCTGGTAAAGCATATGCGTTTCTTCAGGGCAGAGCATTCGTTACACCGGATGATATTCGTGCAATTACGAATGATGTTATGGGTCACCGAATAGGTCTGACTTATGAAGCTGAAGCCGAAAACGTCAGTGTTTCTGATGTATTGAAGAAAATAGTGGACAGAGTTGAAGTCCCTTAATTCTTAAAAAATCCTTGGAAACAAAAGACCTCATCAAAAAAATTCGTCGTTTGGAAATCAAAGCCAAAGGCTTGACCAAACATATTTTTTCTGGAGAATACAATTCGGCATTCAAGGGCAGAGGTATGGCTTTTAGCGAAGTTCGAGATTATCAAATTGGTGATGAAGTGCGTACAATCGACTGGAATGTAACAGCCCGCTATAATTCGCCGCATGTAAAAGTTTTTGATGAAGAAAGAGAAATGACAGTCATGCTCTTGATTGACATTTCAGGCTCTCAAAATTTCGGCACCAAAGACCGATCAAAAAGAGAGTTGGCATCTGAAATTGCTGCCTTACTTGCATTTGCTGCAGTCTCAAACAATGACAAAGTAGGCGCAATATTCTTCTCGACAAGTATTGAAAAATACATCGCTCCAGAAAAAGGTTCTAAGCATGCATTGCGCATCCTTCATGATTTACTCGAATTCAAGCCGAAACAAAGCGGCACTTCAATCAAAACTTGTCTTGAATTCCATAGAAATACGCAGAAAAAAAGAACCATCACATTTGTGATAAGCGACTTCAATGATGCCAACAACTTCTTAGATGCTTTTAAATTAACACGCAAAAAACACGATACGCTTGCTATTCAGTTAGCAGATCATTCAGAAATGAATTTACCTAAAATGGGATTAATTCAGCTTTTCAATGCCGAAACCAGCACCACGACTTGGGTAAACAGTGATGATGAAAAAGTAAGAGAAAAATTCGCAGAAATTTTTAGAGCGAAATCTGAAGCACTGAAAAAAAACTTCCAACGGTCGGGAATTGAACATGTCACATGTTTCACAGACCAAGATATTATTCAACCATTGACTGCATTATTCAAAAATCGTTGATGAGATTTCTACTGATACATAGCTTTTTATTGTTTGCTACAGCAAGTTATAGTCAAGAGGTTGATGCCTTAATTTCAAAAAAGAATTTAAATGTAGGAGATACGGCAACTATTTTCTACACACTTTCAAGCAATTCCGATAAAAAACCACAATTTCTTGCACAAAATCAAATAATTCCCAGCTACTTAATCAATAAAAATGGATCCGTTTCAGTTCAAAAAAGCAATGACATTGAATGTGTTCAACCTTTTGAAGATACGATTTACACCAAAGGAACCCAAAAATTATGGGTTGGAAAATATAAAATTACCATTTGGGATTCTGGTAGTTACCTGATTAAAGGCCCAAAAATAATATCAGACGACTCAACCATTTACTTTCCCGATTTAACGATCCATTCCACTTTTATCGCTGCAGTTTCAGGAAAGGACATCTATGATATTGAAGAACATTTTACAAAACTACC
>CAISOQ010000438.1 GCA_903887095.1 uncultured Flavobacteriia bacterium | reverse complement strand
GAGGTTCCAAATCAAATCAATAACCCATCACCAGCTTGGACTAAAGCACCTGTTGATTTAAAACAAGAGGATTACGATGCATTTTACCGTGAGTTGTATCCGATGACGTTCGAAAGTCCATTGTTTCACATCCATTTAAATGTAGATTATCCATTTAATTTGACAGGAATTCTTTATTTCCCAAAGATTAAAGAGAATGTAGAAGTTCAGCGAAACAAAATCAATTTATACTCAAATCAGGTTTTTATCACTGATAGTGTTGCTGAGATTGTACCGGAGTTTTTGACGCTTTTACATGGTGTAATTGATTCACCAGATATTCCTTTAAATGTTTCACGTTCATACCTTCAAAGTGATGGCAATGTGAAGAAGATTTCTGCGCACATTACCAAAAAGGTGGCTGATAAGTTAGCTGAAATGTTCAAAAAGGACCGAAAGGATTTTGAGGAAAAATGGAATGATCTTCAAATATTTGTTCAGTATGGAAGTCTCTCTGAAGAGAAGTTTGCAGAAAAATCGAAATCATTTTCTTTGCTGAAAAGTACGGAAGGTTCCTACTATACAGTGGAAGAATACAAGGAAAAAGTAGCTCCTTTACAAACAGACAAGGACAACAAAGTCGTTTTCTTGTATTCAAACAATGCCGAAGAACAATATTCTTTTGTGAAGAAAGCCAGAGAAAGAGGATACGATGTCATAGAGTTGGATGGTCCACTAGCACCACATTGGATTGCAAAAATGGAGCAGACTTTTGAAAATGTAACATTTGCAAGAGTGGATGCAGATACGCTTGATAAACTCATTAAAAAGACAGATGAGATTCCTTCTAAATTATCGAAAGAAGAGGAAGAAAAGTTGAAGCCTGTTTTTGAATCAAGTGTGAACAAAGATAAATTTACCGTTCAGTTTGAAAGCATGAGCGAAGATGATGCACCAATAATAATTACCCAACCTGAATTCATTCGTCGAATGATGGAACAGCAGAAAATGGGCGGCGGCGGATTCTATGGTGCGTTTCCTGAAATGTATAATTTGGTGGTCAATGCCAACCATCCAAAGGTCAATTCATTGCTTTCTAAGGATGAGGATGGACAAAAATTGAGTGTTAAACAATTAACTGACCTGGCTTTATTGGCACAAGGAATGTTAAAGGGTGAGGCATTGGATATCTTCATTGAACGCAACATTGAACAATTAGCATAAGTAATTTGAATCACTGGGGGCGTGTTTGATGTCCCCAGTTTATATTTTTTAATTTGTACAAGTGGATTTTAGCTGCCGGAGGTTTTTTCCTTTTTGGCCGCAGTATTTTCGGAGCAATTATTGGATTTATTATCGGCACAATGATCGATAATAACCAGCGTGTGATGTCTCAATTAAGAGAAAAAGCCCGTCGTGAAGGACGAAGTTTTTCTGAAGAGGACGTTTTTCAATATTATCAGCAAAGAACGTCATCGAATGATGTGCAAACAATGCTAATGGCCCTTTCTGCTGCTGTTATGACTGCAGATGGCAAGGTGTTGAAAGCCGAGCTCGATTTTGTGAAATCATTTTTTCAACAGCAATTCGGAGCACGATTTGACAAAGCACAGTTACAGTCACTAAAACATTTTATTGATTCCGGACAGATTCCGTTGCAACAGATTTGTGGTGATATTCGCTCGCGCATGCAGCCCGAAGTTCGTGTTCAACTGGTGCATTATTTATTTGGTATTGCCAAATCGGATGGAAATGTCTCAGGAAGCGAATTAACGATTATTCAACAAATAGCGAATATGTTGGGGGTGCCTCAGGTGGAATTTGAGAGTGTGAAAAACATGTTCTACCGAGATGTTAATTCGGATTACAAGGTTCTTGGGGTTGAATCCACAGCTACAGATGATGAGGTGAAGAAAGCCTATCGACAAATGGCAATTAAATTTCACCCTGACAAAGTTGCTCAAATGGGAGAGGAATTTCAAAAAGGAGCAAAAGAAAAATTCCAGAAAATTCAAGATGCTTATG
>CAISOQ010000437.1 GCA_903887095.1 uncultured Flavobacteriia bacterium | reverse complement strand
GAGATTATATAACTATTGAAGCGACCCCCTTTCTCTACAGTTATGTCTTCGTTCCTTTGACGAAAAGCAATGTTGAGACTGCGCATTTGAATGCCGTTAATAACAATTATTCAGGAACATTTAATAACTCATTTTCAACCTCGAATGCGCTAATTAATAATGGTCATCAGAAAACAATTTTAGCTACTAACAAAATAGATAATTTAAGAACAATTAGTACTGTATCAGGAAGTGCTTCTGAATTGGCTGGAATTGCGGCAATCGCAACATCTATATTTGATGGTGGCACCATGCTTACAATTTCGAAAGTTCTCTCTGGAATAAGTATTGCGAGCACAGGTTTGGCATTAGGAACAGGATTATCTAGGTTAAACCAGATTAAAAATGAGCTTCCGAACACTACATTTAATTCATTCCATGCTCCAATGATGCAAAAGGAACCTTATTCACCACAACATTTTACTGCAAAAAGTATCTATTTATCATCTTCAATCACGAATTACAACAATCAATTGTCTTCAATTCAAAGTAACATAATTAACAATCAGAGAAATCAGGCAATTGCTAAGATTGATTCACTAATTTATTATGATTCAATTTTAATGGATGCCCAAATTAATTCTCTAGCACCTATATATGCAGCAGCTCCATATGCAACTAGTACGATAACGAATTTTGACAGTTTGTATAATTATTCTGTTTTAAATTCTGCAAGTCAATCAATTTATCAAAGACAGGCGATAAATTATAATTTGATTGCCTATTTGCTTGATTCAATAAACACGAGTATAATAGATTCATTTAATGTTAATGTGGCAAACATTTTAGATGTTAACTACCAAATGGGATTAGATTTTGATAATATGAATGATAGTATAATTAACATTTCTGTTCCTGCACATATATTTGTTACTTCTCAGAATGTGCCAAAACCAATGTATTATTCAAGTGAATACCCTGTATCCTTTGCCTATCAAAATATTGGAACAATGGACGCTCAGGATGTTTATGCAAAACTTGAACTAAAGGATGGGTTTACAACAAGCCAGGATTCAATATTTATTGGGTCGGTTATAGCAGGTGGAACAGGAAATGTAACGTTTACAATTCAAAGTCCTAATATTGACACAATGAGTTATCTAACAGTAGTGTTTTACTCTCCAAATACTACGAGTGATGGAACCGGGGCTTCATTGGTAGTAAATTCCACCTTATCCGTCTCTAATTTAATTGCTAATTCTGCTCATTCAATATCAATTTATCCTAACCCATTTAAGTCTGAAATAACAGTCGAATTTGATGAATATCAAAAAAACACAACAATAAACATTTTAGATGCACTTGGAAAAAAAATCAAGTCTCTAAATCTAAATGGAAATAAAATTGTCATTGATAAAAGTGGCATGAATTCAGGCATTTATTTTCTGCAAATAGTAGACGAAAATGAATATGTTGTTAGTAGGAAAATTGTGTTGCAATAAAAACTACTTTCGAAAATGGTAAATAAATTTTGTGTTTAGAAATGATAAGTTTAACATTTTTAAATCATTGAAAAACTTGGTGCTATTTAAATTAGAGAGTATTATAGTGGGTTCGAATCCCATCTTCTCCGCAGTAACCGAAGGAGCGTTTGATCAATCCGCGGCGCTCTTTTTTGTTTTGAGGCGAGAATTATGGCGAATAGCATCACCATTTTCGTTCTCGTTAAATAAATTAACTTTGTGTCTAAATTTTAACAATGAAAAAGGCGCTACTCATCTCGTCCATCTTATTTGTTGCAAATCTTTTTGCGCAAAACGTAAGCATTCCTGATGCTAACTTTAAAACATATCTAATCGGCAACACGCTCATCAATACCAACGGTGACAGTGAAATTCAAATAAGTGAAGCAACCGCCTTTACCCAAAGTGTTTATTGTCCAAGTCTTGGAATAACAGATCTTACTGGAATCGAAGCCTTTACGAATATTACAGAACTTTACTGCGGATTCAATCAGCTAACGTCACTTGATGTTTCTCAAAATACCGCTTTGGTATATGTGTATTGTTATTCCAACCAACTCACTTGCTTGAATTTGAAAAATGGCAACAACCAGAACTTTATTTTTTTTAACGGCGGAAGCAACCCCGACCTTCAATGCATTCAGGTGGACAATGCCGCGTATTCTGCAGCGAACTGGACCTATATTGATCCGACTGCAACATTCAATGAGAATTGCCCATCTGACTGCGGAACATCGGTTGCAGGTATAAACGAATTAAATAGCTCCAAATCCATCGTAAAGATCCTTGATCTGATGGGTAGAGAAACTACTTTCAAAACCAACACCCCTCTTATTTACATCTATGATAATGGGAGTGTTGAGAAGGTATTTGGTGCAGATTATTAGGCTTAAAGTTTGTGACATTTAAAGCTTGAAATCCAACTATGCTATGACTTGATTATAGAAATGGGCTGAGATTTCTGCCGGATAAAATTGAGAATCAATTATCGGGCTCCACATGAATTAACACATGCCCCAATTCAATGATTTCTTGTCGCAGTGTATCTTTTAATTTGTGCGCAAGATCATGCCCTTCTTTCACTGAAATAGTGCCATTTACAACAGCATGCAGATCTATATGGAATTTCATTCCAGCCTTTCGAATGAAGCATTTTTCAGTCGTGACAATTCCTTCAACGGATGCAGAAATTTCACGAATTCGTAGCTCCAAATCAGCATAGCGGTGTTCATCCATGATTTCACCCAGCGCTGGCCGAAAAATCTTGTAACAATTGTAAAGTATGAAGCCTGAAGCAAAAAGAGCCGCCCAATCATCCGCAGATTCATAGCCTTCACCCATGTAGACCGCAATGGAAATTCCAATAAACGCGGCAATAGAAGTGATCGCATCGCTGCGATGGTGCCAGGCGTCTGCTTCAAGCGATGAGCTGTTGGTTTCTTTGCTTTTTTTCAAGACCAATCGAAATGAAATTTCTTTCCAAATAATGATTATTCCCAGAATTATTAAAGTCCAAGATGCGGGTAGATCATGCTTTCTGCCAATATTGTGAAAACTTTCGTAGGCAATTACTGTTGCGGAAGTAATCAAAAATCCAACTACAATAAATGTAATCAAAGGCTCCGCCCTGCCGTGACCATACGGATGATTATCATCTGCAGGTTTATTGGCATATTTCAGTCCAAAAAGCACAAGTATTGAAGCAAAAATATCTGCAGTAGATTCAATGGCATCCGCAATAAGTGCGTATGAATTCCCCAATACTCCAGCAATTGCCTTTACAATTGCTAAGCACGTACTTCCCAGCATGCTGAAAACAACGGTTCGAATGGCAGTTTTTTCTTGATTCAACAAAACAAACTGGATAAGAAAAATAGTAAACTTCGAGAATTCTTATGGTACAAATTCATATTTTCTGCAGTTAACGAATAATCTTCGATTGAATAGTGATGATCCGATCAAACGCTTCACGTAATAGTTGCTCAGATGTTGCGTAACAAATTCTGATATGTCCTTCTGACTGTTGCTCAAACCATTCCTTTCCTCCAGGAACCAATGCTACTCTGGCTTGCTGATGAATAAGCTGGACAAGTTCATCCGCTTTCAAGTCCGTATTTTTGATTTTTGGAAAAGCAAGATACGTGGCATCCGGTTCAACGGAAGATAGAAACTCCGCTTTATTGATGAAATCCAATGTCATCGATCGCATTTTTATCAAATGCAACTTAAATTCTTCTAACCAATACCCTGCTTTTGAAAAAGCTGCGGCACCTGCCATTTGCGAAAGACCAGAAATACCAAATGCTGTCGATTGATGCCCTGAAGATTTGAATATTGAATCAAATACCTGTTGATTGGGACAAATCACATACCCAATTCTAAGTCCTGCCAGTCCAAAATTCTTTGATAATCCTGAGACAACTATTTTTTTTGAATAATCAGCTAATTCCTTGTTCAACAAACTTTTTGTTGGTTCACCAAAAGTAATATCCGCCCAAATCTCGTCAGAGACAATCCACAACTGATGCTTTTCAGCTAAAATGATCAAGTCATTTAAAAAATCTGTTGGTAGTTTTTTGCCAATTGGATTGTTGGGATTACAAATAAAAATAGCCTTGGTTCGATCGTCTATTAAGCCCTCAAGTGCATCAATTGATTGCCAAGCTGTATTTTCGTCAATTGGACAAGTTCGCACCTCTGCACCAGCGGCTTCAATCGATTTGCGAAAGAGAAAATCTACAGGATCTGGAATTATTGCATTATCTCCGGGCTCAAGAATGGTGTTTGCTGCAATGAAAAGTCCATGAGCAGCGCTGTTCACAGGTAAAATATGTTGAGGTTCACAAATGGCATTGTAACGCTCAGAATACCATTGCGCAATGGCCAATTTAAAATCCATGAGTCCTTCTGGTGGACAATAAGAAAAATATCCGTCAGAACAGTAGTGATTAATTGCCTCTCTGATCTCTGGTGCGACAGGAAAATCAGGATCTGCTGCCGTCAAAGGAATCACATCCTCTTCCAAGGTCGCCCAACGGTAATTAAATGCTTTTCTTCGCAGACTCTCTATGTCCACTTTGTCATTCGAAAAATTATCCATTTTATCTTATCAATGAATACTCAATGGCAATTTAAAATTCTTGTTGGCCGAAAGATCATGAAAATCAGCGGCCAATAAATCACCCTCTTTAATATAATGCGCAAGTACATCTATACGAAGATCATAAAATTCTTGGAAAATTTCTTCAAGTGACTCATTTTCTGATTTATTTGACAGCAAAGAAACCATTATCGCGGCATCCTCCAAGGCAGAATTCGCACCCTGACTGGTCAATGCCAAAAGAGGATGCGCTGCATCGCCCAATAAAACTGCATTTTTATCATGAAATTTTGGAAGCAAGTCCATTCGTTTTGAAGTCCAAAGAAAGGCATTGTTGAAATCAGAAGCATCTATAATTTGCTGCACGTAATCTGGAAATCCATAAGCTGATTGAAGTGAGAATTTCT
>CAISOQ010000436.1 GCA_903887095.1 uncultured Flavobacteriia bacterium | reverse complement strand
TGGCTGATATGGTCTTCTTTAAAACTTGGAGTTTCCATCTTATTTCTTATTCTTTTACAATGTTTTGCCAATTTTATGGCGAATTCAAAAAGGAGTTATAACCCTTGGTTATCAACACTTTGCAATTCAATTATTAGTATCTGGCGAATTTTTCTGGCGAATTTCTGGCGAATTAGCACCCTTCAACTCACCCAATCTCTGCATCTCTTTAAAACCAAGCTCCATAGCGCGTTGAAATACTTGAAGCCCTTCCGACATTTTCGATCCTGCAAAATACTCTGTCCCTTTTCCTTCTCCCTTTTTGTCCAACAAACCATCTGCAACCATCTTTGAAATCACATATTTCACTTGTCCTCTAGACATAAAATTCCTAAGCAAATACTCAAAATCCTTCATCTTTCCCTTTCCAAATTCTTGAATATGATTCATTATCACTATCCCAACCTGGTAACCGTCAATTGGTTTACCATCAGTATAAGCCGCTCTGTTATCAGTAAATTCAAAATAAAGTTTTGATAAGATAACCTTTTGAGAATTAGTTTTACCTACACGTTCGATCAGCTCTTCCTTTTCAAGCTTTTTCAAAATTGCAATATCAATTGATTTCTTTTCTAGACCCTTCCGAATTTCATTTAGGGCAATAACTTCATGCACGCTTAACTTTTCTCCATCCTTTCTATCTTGTTGAATTCTTCGAATAAACATTGCAAATGCTTTATCTTCCACAACCCCAGACAGTCGTAATTCAACTTGATAATTATCCGAGTATGTGTAATTAGGTGATGGCTTGGCTTCTGAAATTGTTTGGTAGAATATTTTATCTACACCCTGACCGCTACGCTCCACAATACCTGTTTTAGCTAACACATCTGCTAATAATCTGTTTCGAGGTGTGCTGTTAACCGTTATTAAATTGTCTACATTGACACCCAACGGGAAACCTCCGGGATTAGTGATTATTAATTCAGAGGGATATTGCTTTATCACTATTTCGCTTGACTTACTATAATCTCTGTGAGCAACTGCATTATTAATCGCCTCACGAATGACTTCTTTATTAAAAAATGGGATATCAAAAATAAATGCACCCTGTTGCAATGGGATTTTACCATTTCTAGAATTAATAGCACTCCACAATGTATCAATTGCGAGAAAATACGGCTGAGAAAATATCTCCTTATTATCAAAAACAATTTGAGACAAACTATTTCTATACTCGAGGTTAATAGCCGATTGAGGGAGTTTAGATTTTATTGTAAGTTCTTTTCCAACAAGAACCAGTGCAGCATAAGTTACTTTATTTCCTTTAATGAGACCAAGGTCAGATAAGGCTTGAAAATTAGAAAGTGTTAAAAATCGTGGATTGTTCTGCTTCTCAGAATATGCTTCTTTGAGTTTATTAATTGCAATCTCATCCAAATCATCTATGGTGGTAAATAAACATATTTTATCCGAGAAATCAGGTTCTTGTTCTGTTAAAATGGCTAGCATTTCTTCATCACTCATGTTTCGTAAACTTTCACCTACTCGCATCAATGGCACTCCTTCGAATTTCATCATCTTGCCGATAGGGCGAGAGGGAATAGTTGTAAGAACAACACGAATATTATCTGTATCAAATAATTCCGATGTACGTATTCGAATGCCAAGCTTTTCGTACACCGCATCTTCCAATTCACCTAATTTGTTTAATCCAAAATCACTTCCAACAACTTTATGGGGTAATGTATCGTCCATTCCAAGCACAAGAAAACCACCTCCCTCATTTGCTAAGGCAACTATATACCCGAGAAAACACTTTCTTCTTTCCCTTTGATCAGAATGACTTCCGCCATTCCAAGGGAAGTTATGTTCAGCCCTCTTAAATTCAATTTTGTGCTCACTTTCTTTCAAGTTTTGCAATTCTGCTATTGTCATAATTCGATACATTTATCTGTTTTAAAAAGCGCGTTCTCATAGTGCTGGACATAGCCCAATTGATTTGTGACAAGTTTAGTTTTGCCAATGCTAAACTCTGGGATATTACAATGATGATGTCCGTATACCCAGTAATCAATGTTGGAAGATTCAATCAAATCAAACAATTCTATCGCAAAAGCTTCATTCAAAGCATCGCCTTTATATTTAGGAGGATAGTTGAGAAAGGTTGGACAATGATGTGTGAAGACAGCTATATTGCTCTCTTTCGCTGATTTCAATTCATCTTGAATAAAAGCCAGGCAAGTTTTATGAAGAGTATTGTATTTCTCTGATGAAAAACGATGCTTCCCATATTTTATTAGGTGAAAATCATTCATACTTCTTTCAATCTGCCATTGATTACCGTCACTGATATGGCTCCAAAGTGTTGAAAAAATTAGTCTTTTGTCGTCATGATCTACTGATGTATTATTTACCAGGTAAACATTGCTCCTGATTTTTTCATTGAGCACTCCACTTTTTGTTGAAATATCGAACCCATAATATTCATGATTACCAGGCAACCAATAAGTAGCCTCAAAGTGATCAGACACATAATTGAAAAAATCTTTGTGCTTATCCATCACCGAAAAGGGAACAATATCTCCAGCCAATATTAATATATCTCCCACTGGTTGCAATGGGTACTGCTTTATAAATTCCCTATTTTCAGAGAATTCTAAATGCAAGTCGGAGGCGTACTGAATTTTGATGGCCATCTATTTTAAATTTTTAAAACCAAAATATGCTCCAATGATTAGAAAAATAACATTGACTATATACCTAATATTTTCTTCTTTTTGAACCCAATGGCGATTTTGCAAAAACAGAAACCGTTGATGCTGAAGCCACGTAAAACCTACATGAAAACCTGTATTGCTGTCTTTATGACCAAAACGATTAAAAAAATAGATTCGTTTTTTAAAATACCCTAAGCAATAAATCCTTGCGAAATATTTCTCTTTTTCAGCATAAAGAGGATGCGATGTATTATTGTCGATATATCTACCTTTTTTTATGCATACAAATCGCCCATCAACAGGAGTTAATTGTCCTGAATTTTTCTCAATACATTCGAAAATTTGAACCCTCATATCGTTTTAAATTTTTAATCTCACCTTCCCCGTCAACAGCTGCTGCATCAACCCCTTCTTCTGCTCCCTCAATTTCTCTGCTTTGGCTTTTAGTAAACTAATTTCTTTATCTGCCGCTTGCAACACTTGGGCAATTGCGGTTTGTTCTTCTTTAGCTTGGGGGAGCTTTACCTTCACAATGCTGAAATCTTTAAACTTGCAATTCAATGTATCGTCAACTAAACCTTGTGAATTACGCCAAAAGAGATTGGTCATTTTTGGCATCTTAAAAAGGTAGGAGAAGAAAATAGAATCAGCGTTTATCTTTGGCGTTACAACTGTATATGCAGGGCTAACAATTCCCTCCAATTCCGACAAAGCACTTCTACCTTGCCACATTCGCATTGTGTTGTATCCAATATCACCAGGACAAATTCTTTTGTACTTAGACTTATCTTCATTTGAAGTATCTTTTTTTACAGATTCATCTTGCGGATAAACTCCATTTTGACCAATTGACAACAATGGCAAATCAAAAAACTTTGTCTCATTTCGTTCAGTGAACATATCCCCCAAATGCATTTCCTTCCACTCCCCACCAAACCCCTTCAACCGTTTCTTCCCCGTAAGTAATTGTTGCATGAGCCATTTTTTGCGGAGTTCTTTTTGGGCAATGAGTTTTTCGGTGGTGTGGATCGCGGTATCGGCCGTGCTGAGCACTTGGGCTATGGCTTTTTGTTCGTGGAGTGGGGGGAGTGGGATTTTGAACTCTTTTAAATCGCTTCCGTTTATTGAGTTAATAGTTGCACCTAAATTTCTATGAATTTCTCTGTTATAAATATCAGTATTGAAAACATGAATTAGATAATTGTTGTATTTGCCTCTGTAAATGGCCATGAAGGCACCAAATGCTAAACCTGCTGACTTTTCATTTATAAGTGCACATTTACCAATTAAGGATTTACTACCATTTCTTACACAAATCAATATATCTCCATTCTCAACTGGATTGAAATCTCTTTCTTTTACTTTTACAAATACATTGTCATCAAAAGTTATTTGCCCACCTTGAACGTTTGATGATCGCAAAACAAGAACACCTGTTTCTTCACAAATATCATCAGGACTATAAGTTAAGCCTGATACTACTTTGCCTAAATCACCAAGCTTTTTAATATCCCAATCACTTGGAATTACAGTATTGTAAAACGCTTTGGTATTTTTTATTTCTGCCATTATTTCACTAATTGAGTTAAGTAATGGTCAATCTCCTTTTGCACTAATACCAATTCTCCTTCCAGTTGCTCTATCTCTTTTTGTACTCCAGCAATATCCACTTGAGCCTCTTCTTCAAAGGTGTCCACATATCGAGGGATATTCAAATTGAAATCATTCTCCTCAATTTCTTTAAATGTTGCCACATAGCTGTATTTATCTTCAACAACTCCTGGGTCCATTTTTCCTTTTGCAAATTCACGGTACACAGATACAATATGTTCAATATCGCTGTCACGGAGCTTGTTTTGGTTTTTAGCACTCTCGTAATGCTTACTAGCATCAATGAATAATACATGCTCACTCACTTTTGCTTTATTGAATACCATGATAGCAGCCGGAATCCCTGTTCCAAAGAACAAGTTGGCTGGAAGGCCTATTACCGCTTCCAGCAAATTCTCCTCAATTGTTTTCTGCCTTATTTTTCCTTCACTGCTTCCACGGAATAAAACACCATGAGGTACAACAACACCCGCTTTTCCCTGTTCATTGAGTGTTTCAATCATGTGGCTGATAAAGGCCCAGTCGCCTTTACTTTTGGGTGGCACGCCTCTCCAAAAACGGTTGTATTTATCCGTTTCAGGGTCGTAGCTAATGGTGGTTTTGTCGCCATCTTTGTCTTCCACCTTTCCCCATTTGTCTAAAGAGAATGGTGGGTTTGCCACTACAGTATCAAACTTCATAAGCGAATCACCTTCTTTCAGTTTTGGGTTGCGTATGGTATCGCCCCAACGTATAGCTGCGTTATCAAAGCCATGCAAAAACATATTCATCACCGCCAATGCCCATGTGCTTCCATTGGCCTCTTGTCCGTATAGCGAAAAATTATCTGAGCCCACTTCATTACCAGCTTTAATTAATAACGAACCGGAACCACAAGTGGGATCGCAAATACGAGAACCTGGCTTAGAATGAGTGAGTTTGGCCAACAAAGTAGAAACTTCACTTGGCGTATAAAATTCGCCTGCTTTTTTACCAGCATCACTGGCAAAGTTGGATATTAAGTATTCGTATGCTCCCCCAATAATATCATTTCCCTCTAAATGCGAAGGACGGAGGTCCAAAGCTTCTTTATTAAAGTCGAGCAACAAGTTTTTAAGACGTGTATTTTTATCTTTAGGTTCACCTAATTTGCTGTTGTTAAAGTCAATATTTTGGAAAATACCCGCCCCGTCTTCACTGTATAATTTCTCGCGGTTGGCTTCTTCTAAATCTGCTAACGCAATATTAATAAGTTCGCCAATATTTGATTCGTTTCGAGAATCATATAGGAATTTAAAATGACTATTCTCAGGCACAATAAAGCGTTCGTGTTGCATGGCTCGTTTTGCACGTTCCACATCACCGTTGTATTTTGCCAAGTAGCCTTCCATTTTGTCGTCATTTACATCGCTGAGATATTTTAGGAACAACATGGTAAGCACATAGTCTTTGTAAACGCCTGGATCAATACTACCTCTAAAGGTGTCGCAAGCCTTCCAAACTGCATCGTTGATGTCTTTCTGAGTTATTTTAGCCATGATAATTTATTTTATTGCGTTGATTATTTGTTGTTGAATTTGTTTTTCTCTTAATGTTTCAATTTTCTGCTTCAAAATTTTTTCCTTATTTCGGAGTTTAGTGATTTGCAAAATCGCCTTTTGCTTATCAATACTTGGGATTGCTATTTCAAGATTTTCTAAAACCTGTTTTGAAATGGATGGGATTGAAGTTCCGATGGCCTGTCCTTTCAATAAGATTTGTGTTGTGGGGCTGTTAAGCACCCAAGACAAATATTGAGGCAACAATTTTTTATC
>CAISOQ010000435.1 GCA_903887095.1 uncultured Flavobacteriia bacterium | reverse complement strand
TGAATTCGCAAGTTGATAGGCATTTCAACGATGGAATACTATTTAAAATTGATTCTGGCGTGCACCAGTTCACTCTCTACTCCAACCAAATAGATGAATTGATCGGCATCGCAAGAAAAAACATTGGTTCATTTGATTATACCGGCACTACAAAAGACTACCTTGGATTGTTTGACCGCAAACATCATTCTTTGAAGTTAACCTTACCCAAAACATTTAAACTTTGTGAAGAAACGTATCTAATTTCTGACACTGAGATTCGTAATGCTGAAATTGTTGCGAATGTAATTTCAGATCAATTGGATGACTATAAGATTCAAAAAATTGAAGGAGCAAAACCTTTTCAGTATTCTCGGAATCCAATTTCTACGCTCTACTACGATCTGTATAAAAAAATCGAGTTTCTCCCATCCAAAGAACTTAATTCAATCAAACTAAAAACGATCAAAGAACATCTCAGTGTACCTTTTGAATTTACGGAGCATTACCGTTTTTCGAATCCAGAATACAACGCCTGGACGGATGCCGTGATTCAAGTTGCTTTTGGCATAAAAAATGGTTTTTTAAACCCGCGTGGAAGTTTTCTAGACCCTTCAACAAGCATGGATCCGTATTATCTTTTTGACATTGACCCGATAATTGAACCTTTAATGAATGCTTCGAGTTTTTTTGAATTATACAACCAATGGGAAATGTATGAGTGGATGCATCTTTTGCCTTGTGCCGAATAAAGAATGTCAACCGAAGCGTACATCTTCATCCAACCACCCTGGTTGAATGTTTCTCAAGTTCTCCAAGCCCCATTGACGAATTTGGCGCACTACTTCAGGCCCTATATGGATTTTATATTCAAACCTCGTCCAAACCTCATCCAGTCTGATCGATTTTTGAGAAGAATGCATTGGTAAAGAGATAAGGTATTTGACATTATTGTATGTCGGTCCGTTCTTTAGTTCAAAAGAAACCTCCTGAACACCTTTCTTTTCATCCCAATAAATTCCTATACAATCTTTCCAATGTTTAACTGGATCGAACGTTTCAGGTATTTTGTAAGGGCGTGACCGAAAACCTTTCGTCAATTTCAGAATTCTATCCAAACTAAATGGACGAAGCGAACCATTATAGAAAGCAATCAGATACCATCGTTTGTTGTGTTCTTTCAATAACCAAGGTTCTGCATGTGAGATAATTTCTAACTTATCTTTTTGAAAAGACCGGTATTCAAATTCCACTGTTTCATTTGTAGCACTGATCACCTCATAAAAATCAGCTAAATTTTTTGCTACTGTGGAGGTAATGTCAGAGGTGTAAGCGTTTAAACCTAAACCTGAATAAATCCTGTCGCTTGTTTCGAAATCGATATAGGGCCTGAGATCTTCCTCATTTAAATCTTGTTCTATCAAGGCATCTTGTATGTTCATCCCCATTACATCTTCAAGTTCAGTAATGAAAGGAAGTCCCTTGTATTTGCTGAAGGTAACTGCCCAGCGCAGTAAATCCGTTATACTTGACGATTCCAGCAAATTTTCTTTCAACTCATTCGCTTCTTCGGCCAAAAAATAAACAAAAGATTTGCCTTTTTTTTCTCTCGTAAGCAACCTTAATTTTTCGAGTTCAACCAATGTGTTACGAATTGTATTATCAACAACACGATTGGTTCCTTTACCTGAAGTTGATATAAGCCTGCCTTCATAATGTTCCGCCCAAAAAGCTTCGACATCTGCTACGGTTGCACCATTCTTTTTTGATTTTATAAAATCCAGAATGTACAACTTCTTTTTTGCGGAAGCATTTAGTATTTTTTCGATTATTTTATCGCGGAGAAGGGGCATTGTTTCAAATTGTTTCTGAAAAAGCAAAGAAATGGTCTAGATTAAATTTTGCCATTGAGATGTAAGATTTAACAATGCGTTATTAGTCCAGCCAGCGGAGCCAGACAATTGATTACAAACAATAACAAGCTTAGTTTTTTTATTATTGAAATACAAATCCGCCTCTATAGCCCTTCCTGCTTGATTAACATCAAGCTGAATAGTTTGCGGATTGTTTACCAATTCCGAATTAAACATTTTTTGAAGGCTCAAAAATCGTGTTTCACTATATCTAGCTCCGATATATTTTTTTGAATTAACCCCTACATGAACAATTACGACTTTAAAAGAATGAAAAAATGGATTGTTTGAAATAAACAATTCTCTATTTCTATGTGAATTATTCACTCTATTAAATCCTGAGTTTCTCAACGCAGGCATATGATTTATCTCTGTTAAAAAACAAAAATTAAATACGTTATTTTTTGGAGATGAGAAATCATCTATTCTACCCGAATTAATCAACATCTGAATTTTCCAGTAGGTGTGACCCGGCTTAGATTGGACAATTTTAGCAGTTTGAGAAAAAAGCATCGGACAGAATGGATTAAACCCTTCCAAAGGAAATGTTCGATTCATTAAAATGGAATCAAATATATTTGTTAAATGATTATAAGAATCCAGAACACTCATCCAATGGTCAATATTCAGGTTACTTTCATGTTGAATTATTTGGGTATAGTTTTCATCATCTGAGTTAAGAGCTTTTTCCTTTCCAACAATTAGAATATCAGAATTTGGATTACCCATACCTATGTAATATTGCTCCTTATTCTCATTTATTGATCTCAAAAACGTGGAGCGTAATAACGATATAAATTCTGGTTTTGTGATTAAAGTCATAAAATTAATTTTTAAATTAAACGTGCATACAAATTTGCTAAATCATGGTGTTCACCCTGCTCTCTGCGAATA
>CAISOQ010000434.1 GCA_903887095.1 uncultured Flavobacteriia bacterium | reverse complement strand
TCTTGTTCCGCCTCCTCTTCCAATTGATACATAAGCAATGTTGGAAATAGATAATTTGTCATTGACTTTCCAAAAATCCTTTAACGTAAATTGCGGTTTATTGTAGTAATTCAACACCTCGTTCTGCACTTGTCGCTTTCCATCAATGGTTCGATATCCCCAGTGTTGATTAAACCGAACTCCTTCATTCAGAAAAATAGCATTCGTATCAATAATGATTCCCTGATTTCTCGCATTTGTGGTGTCCCAATATTGTATTTGTTGTTTGAAACTTCTTTGTCCGTGCTGCTGTGGTGCTGCAAAAGCTGATAGAGAAATGAGATGGGATTTAATCTTCTTCTGCACTTTTATGTAACCAAATGCACCTTGACTCGGAGTACCGTAAACCCAACCATCCGATTGTTTGTAAGAACCTGAAAATGTCAAACCCCAACCTTTAGAATTCATTCCTGAATTATACGACAGCGATGTTCTCAAGAAATTGCCGGTTCCATACTCTTGCTTAAATGTTAAGCCTTTTTTATTACCAGCACCTTGGGTCAAGATGTTTATTGTCCCTCCTACAGAAGGCATAGCTAGTTTTGTTGCACCCAATCCACGTTGCACTTGCATCGAGGCCGTAATTGCATCTAATCCAAACCAATTTGACCAATAAACCCAGCCATTTTCCATGTCATTAACGGGCACACCATCAATTAGTACACCGACATTTCGTTGATCAAAACCACGAACGTTAATTCTTGCATCACCATCTCCACCACCCGTCTGAGTAGCATACACACCAGGTGTGGCATTCAACAACATCGGTAAATCCCGAGATCCCAGTTCTTCCGCTATTTTTTGAGTCGAAAGTCTGGAAACTGCAACGGGAGTTCTTCGATCATTAGCAAGGTTACCAATGACTTTTACTTCTTCCAATTCTGTACTTCCGCCAAGAATGATATTATTCGTAACAAGAGGTTTATCTATTTTCACCGCCAATTTCATCGTGTCAAAAGATGGCATTGAAACCACCAATTGATAAGTCCCATAAGGCAAATTGCTCAACTCATATTTTCCGTCAGGATCTGAAATCGCTCTGAATTGGCTAGAGATAAACAACTTTGCACCTACAACAGGTTGTTTGGTAACATTGTCCGTAACTTTTCCGGAAAGCGTTCCTGTTTGAGAATATCCAATCAAAGAAAAACAGAATAGAGACAATATAGAAAATAGGGTCTTCATTAAAAATGCACCTTTAAAATAGTTAGTCGGAACCGGTAATATCTTATTTTACAATTACTCGTTTGGTAATCTGTTCACCCGAAGCATCTGTGATTTTCAAAAGGTAAAGTCCCTTCATCGTTCCCAAATCTATTGACAAAACAGACTTTGAATTGTTGTTCACGCTTTCCACTAATTGGCCAAGTGCATTGTATACAAGCACTTTTTCCACCATTGATGCACCTTTCAAATAAACGATTCCACTTGTTGGATTTGGAAAAATAGAAAGCTCAGCATTTTGCTTGATTGATTGAACGGCTGCAGGAGCACATTCACATGAATGTATGCCCAACGAATTCCAGTTACCATCCAAAATAGGACTTCCTGTGGAACCCAAAATAGTATCACCTGTAGCAGGGTCTAATCGAACAATTACAGCAGGAATTGTATCCCATTCGCTGAGAGGATTGAAAAAAGAAACTGGCGTTGCTACACCTTTTTGAATTGAAGCTTTTCTCAGTAAAGAGTGATCAGAGGTTACCAATACACCTTGACCAGAACTATATGGAAATCCAGTTGACCATGCTCCATCATTTGCAGAAGCAACACCTGATGCATTTGCAGGGTTTTCACCAATCTTCCCAAAAATATCAACAATAGCAAAACCAGTAGCTGTTGTTACATTTGCTGTAGGATCAGAAGAAAGTGTCCCTTTACCCAACATAACTGCGTCATTTCCATTCCAATAAAATGAGTTATTGGTATTGTAAACCGGGGCATAAAAACCATCCGCTCTTGCCAGCAATGAATCCCATACTGGGGCTTCTTGACCTGTGCCGTTAGGATCTTGCTTGTCCAGCACAGCAACATACACATTAAAAGGAGCTATGGTGCCATTTAACTGTATCGCATTTGCCCCGGTAGCTGTTGTAGAACCATTCGAATAACGCGCTACAAAATAATTACTCAAATTTATTGGAGATGAAGTAGGATTGTAGATTTCAAGTGCTTTGTTATTCGACCAACCCTCAACATATTCGGAAATAAACAAATCCGAACAATTTTGAGCAAAAGTTGATAATCCTGAAAAAAGTGTAAAGAAAAGTAATGATTTTTTCATAGTTATGAAGTTTAAGATAATTGCAGTGCTACATTGAAGAACGAAAAATCAAGTAAAATAGTTGGTATTTCAAAAATGCTCACGAAGACTAGGTTAGAAGTCATAGAACCGCTGCATGTATAGAAAAACATCAAATTTTCATTCCGAGGTTTTATTCTTTTCATGGTTTCAGCCTGAACAAAAATTCAGCATCAAGGAGGACATGAAAGAATTCTGAACAAATGTAAATTATTTTTCTTGAAAATAGCTTTATGAAAATATTAACAGAATAATAAGGTTTTGAACCAAAAATCAAAAGTCAACTAAAACATTGGCTATATTCGTCATTGAAAATTTAAATCCAACGAATGAAAAATGCATTTCTATTATCACTCCTATTTGTTGCCTTCAGTAACTCGGGAATTGCACAAGCGCTGAGCGTTGAGAAAATTTGGAAAAATTATGAATTCAGAGGTGAAGGAATTGAAGGTTTTCGATCGATGCAAGATGGTCTTCATTTTACTCGCCTCAATGATAAAAATGGTGAGCAATCTATTTCCAAACATGAAATTACAAATTCAAATGGAGCAGGAACTGTGCTTATATCAGCAGAAAAATTAGCGTATCAAGGTGATAAAATTACTATTGACGACTATTTTTTCAACGAGGATGAAACGAAAGTATTACTTACGACCCAAACAACTTCCATCTATCGTAGAAGTTATACTGCTGTTCACTTTTTATTTGATCTGAAAACAGGAACATTGACAGCATTAGATGAAAAACACCAACCTCAAACGCTTGCAGAACATTCGCCTGACGGAACGATGGTTTCATACATCTACAAAAACGACCTTTATGTGAAAGACATCGCATCTGGAAAGGTCAAAAAGCTCACTCAAGATGGTAAAAGAAACAAAGTCATCAATGGTACAACGGATTGGGTATATGAAGAAGAATTTTCAATCACAAAAGCATATGACTGGTCGCCAGACAGCAAATACATTGGTTTTCTTCGTTTTAATGAAAAAGAAGTTAAAGAGTTTAATCTTACATATTATGGCGAATTATACCCACAAAATTATTCCTATAAATACCCAAAAGCCGGTGAAGACAATAGTAAAGTCACAGCACATATCGTAACTGTAAAATCAGGTAAGATTTCGCCAATTGATTTGGGTGAGTATGAGTACATCCCAAGAATCGAATGGTCGGGTAATTCCAATAAATTAATTCTACAAACCTTGAATCGTCATCAAAATGATTTGAAATACCATTTAATTGACTTGAAAGGAAAAAAAAATTTCACAAAAGGTATTTTTTCAAGAAAAATCAGACAGCTATGTCGAAATAGACAATAACCTACTCATTCTTTCGGATGGAAATACAATTTTGAGAACAAGCGAAGCAGATGGCTTCAATCATATTTATAAGCTAAGTTTTGATGGCAAAAGTGAACAGATTACAAAAGGAAATTGGGATGTCATAGAATTTTACGGTATTGATGAAAAAGAAGGGCAAATCTATTTCTCTGCAGCGCAAAAGGATGCTATTTCTAAAGGCATTTACCGAATCAACTTAGATGGATCTGTTATTTCTTCTATCTCCTCTGAAACCGGATACAATGAAGCCGAATTCACCACGGGAATGAAGTATTTTGTAAAAACATATTCAAATGCAAATACACCACCTGTCTATACCTTGTGTGACAATTTAGGAAAAGAAATTTCTGTCTTGGAAGACAACATTAAACTAAAAACAACCCTTTCAGGCTATAATTTATCCAAAAAAGAATTCGTAAAATTTCAATCTGGAAATACCACCTTGAATGGCTGGATGATCAAACCGGTTAATTTCAATCCAAATCAAAAATACCCAGTTTATGTGACTATATATGGAGGTCCCGGACACAACGAAGTATCAGATTCATGGGATGGGAATGATTATCTCTATCATCAGTTACTTTCTCAAAAAGGATACATTGTCGTTTCCGTGGATCCAAGAGGCACCATGTACAGAGGATCTGCATTTAAAAAATCAACCTATCTGCAATTGGGAAAACTGGAAACTGAAGACTTTATCAATACAGCCAAAGAGCTTCAAAAGCTACCTTATGTTGACCCCAATCGCATCGGCATCCAAGGATGGAGTTTTGGTGGTTTTATGACTTCACTAGCAATGACCAAAGGGGCTGATTACTTCAAGATGGGGATTTCTGTCGCACCGGTTACAAACTGGAGGTATTATGACAACATTTACACCGAGCGATTTATGCGCACGCCCAAAGAAAATGAAACTGGTTATGACGATAATTCACCAATCAATTTTGTTCATTTACTGAAAGGAAAATATTTCCTGATTCACGGTTCTGGCGATGACAATGTACACTACCAAAACTCTATGGAAATGATCAACGCACTTGTTCGTGCAAACAAACAATTTGATTTATTTATTTATCCAAACAGGAATCACGGGATCTATGGCGGAAATACACGAAATCATTTGTTTACCATGATGCTTGATTACACTTTAGAAAATCTATGATAGATGAAGGTTCAATTTTTTCAAAATTATTCTGAATCCATTGTTTTTTGAAAGAATTTCTTTGTTAATTTAGGCGGGATAAAACGAGAAAAGCTAAAAGCATGAGCGAAGTTGCCAAAATCGAACTGGATGGTAAAACATACGAATTTCCAGTTGTAGTAGGAACAGAAAATGAGAAAGCTATTGATATCAGTAAGTTACGTGATACAACTGGCTATGTAACTTTGGATACGGGTTACAAAAACACAGGAGCTACGAAAAGTAAGATCACTTTTCTTGACGGAGAAGAGGGAATTTTGCATTACCGTGGTTACCCTATTGAACAATTGGCAGAAAAGGCAACTTTTCTTGAGGTAGCTTACCTTTTAATTTATGGTGAACTCCCTACACAAGCTCAGCTCGATAATTTCAAGAACAGCATTACAAAGCATACATTGGTTCATGAAGACATGAAACAATTTTTCGAGGCTTACCCAGCTAAGGCGCATCCAATGGGAGTTTTGTCTTCAATGATCTGCTCACTTTCAACTTTCTATCCAGAGTCTCTCGACCCAAATAGAAGCAGTGAAGCAAAAGATTTGACAATTCACCGACTCTTGGCGAAATTGCCAACCTTGGCGGCTTGGTCGTATAAGAACGCAATGCGTCATCCTTTTATGTATCCAAGAAATGAATACGATTACTGTAAGAATTTCTTGCACATGATGTTCGCAATGCCAACAGAAGATTACAAAATCGACCCAGTAGTTGTTGATGCATTAAACAAGCTTTTAATTTTACATGCCGATCACGAACAAAACTGCTCTACTTCTACTGTAAGAATAGTTGGATCGTCACAGGCTAATCTTTACGCTACTATTTCAGCTGGTATTTCGGCACTTTGGGGACCACTTCACGGTGGAGCAAATCAGGAAGTAATTGAAATGCTAGAGAAGATCCATCAAGATGGAGGAGATGTAGACAAATGGGTACAAAAGGCAAAAGACAAAGAAGACCCTTTCCGCTTGATGGGGTTTGGACATAGAGTTTACAAGAACTTCGATCCGCGTGCTAAAATCATCAAAAAAGCATGTGATGACATTTTGACCAAATTAGGAATCAACGATCCGATGTTGGAAATCGCTAAAAAATTGGAGAAAGTGGCATTGGAAGATGAGTATTTCAAAGCACGAAATCTTTATCCAAATGTTGATTTCTACTCAGGAATCATTTACAAAGCACTGGGGATTCCAACTGAAATGTTCACTGTAATGTTTGCGTTAGGTAGACTACCAGGATGGATTGCTCAATGGAAAGAAATGACAGAAAACAAAGAACCAATCGGACGTCCACGTCAAATTTACATCGGTTATACACCGCGAGATTACGTTGATATTTCCAAGAGATAATTAAAAAAAGCACGATTCAGTCGTGCTTTTTTTATGATCATTCATTTTCCTCAGAAGATTTTTCTTTCTTCGATCCTTGATAGATGGAGAACTTTCGGAAACTACACTCTAGTTCACCGTTGTATAATCGGATTTTTTTATCTGGACGTAAGCCTAATGATTTAAATCCTGACTCAGAAGAAGAAATCATCCAACAATCAAAACCTTTCATTTCTTGCTTCATCCAATCTCCAAGTTTCTCGTATAAAACTTCGATATCAGTCCCCATTCTTTCACCATATGGTGGATTTGTCAAAACAATTCCTCCATTACCCGGGTTTTTAACTTCATCAAACTCTAATACAGAAGTCTCAACAAATCGACCAACTGGCAAACCGCGCAAATTTCTTCTTGCTTTTGTAATCATTTCAGCATTGTGATCTGATCCATAAATGCGACAAGGCAAAGAACTTACTCTCTTGATACTCGCATTGTACATTTCTTCCCAAATATCAGCACTAAAGTTTTTAAAATTCTTGAATGCATAATGCTGTCGTTCTAAATTCGAAGGCAAATCCGCAGCAAGCAGCGCAGCTTCGATTAAAAGTGTTCCAGAGCCACAAAAAGGGTCTATAAAATCCGTTTTTTTATCCCAACCTGTCATCCGGATCAGAGCAGCCGCAACAACTTCATTCAATGGTGCCTCCCCTGTCGCTTGCCTATATCCACGTTGAAAAAGAGGAACTCCACTTGTGTTTAGAGAAATTGTAACATTTGTATTATTGATGTATAAATCAAATAGTACTTGAGGACCTTTCACCTGTACATTTGGACGATTTCCTTCTTTATCGCGAAAAGTATCAACGATAGCATCTTTTACTAATAAAAAAGGGTACTGAG
>CAISOQ010000433.1 GCA_903887095.1 uncultured Flavobacteriia bacterium | reverse complement strand
TTATTTTGCTGATTATTAAATTGTCTGCGATTTTAGATTGCGTCAACTTAATTATTGTTTCATTTCGCAGTGTATCGGATTTAGTTTGCGAAAATGTGCTGAATGCAACAAATAACTGAGCTAATAAAATGTACTTTTTCATACTGATTAAACTTTCGACAAATTTCATGTTGATCTTTCAAACTTTTTAGTCTTAAAATAAATAACATATTATTTTTGGGTATAATTTATTCTTTGTTCGAATAAGGCCTTATTTTTTCTCCTGTGATTTTCATAAATTTCTACCTTAAATCACACGCTTAATTGAATTAAATGAGAATATACATTGGCCTATTTTACTTTTTTTTTCATTTTACATTATACAGCCAAAACAAAATAATAACGGTTAGTGAAATGTTTTCAAATTATTCTGCAGGAGGTTCGGATATTGTTGTAGTAACCGATACAAATGGAATCACAAGTTCATTTGACATTCCTCATGCTATGTTCGATCTAAGTGCTCACGATAAGGCTTTCAATGAGATAATTAATGGATTAATTTCTTTGAAATATGAAATTGCTTCATATTCTCCATTAATATATAGTGATGTAATTGGTTTAAAGATTGTTACTACGCGGACTTGGTTTTTAAGAAAATTAGATTAGTCACCCTCCTATTGTATTCTACCTTTTTTCCTAAATTTGCTAGAAAGAGCAAAATATGAATTCCTCTGGACTTAAAATCGGTCATAAAATAAAAAAGCTGCGCGAACTGCGGAACTTTACACAGAGCCACATGGCAGAAGAATTGGGCTTGTCGCAGAGTGCTTATTCCAAATTGGAACTTGGAGAATCAGAAATTACATACAATAAATTGGAACGCGTATCTGAGGTACTGGGTATGCGGCCAGAAGAGGTCATTGCTTTCAATGAGTCAATGGTGTTCAATGTGATGCATAATCAAACTGGAAACGGTTTTGTTGTGAACAACGGACAGCTGAATGAATCCGAAAAACATCTTTACGAAGAACAGATTGCCCTTCTCAAAGAAGAATTGAGTTACGTTAAGCGCTTATTGGAGGAGGTGCTGAAGAAGTAGTGTTATTCCAGTAATCTCAAATGAACTAACTTCAATTTATCATTTTTTACTTTTAACCAGCCTTTATAACGTCTTTGTGTTTGATGCTTTTATTGACAAACTGTTTTTACCACAAGGACACGAAAGAAAGGGGATAACCACAAGTGTTTAGGGCACTAAGTGTTGAAACGTGGTTACGTTTCCCTAGTGGTTTATTCTAAATCCTGTATAACGGTTTTTACCACAAGGGCACGAAAGAGAGGGGATAACCAGAATGTTTTAAGACACAAAAAAGACCGAAACATTATCCTATCTAACCACTCCTCTTTCACAAAAAGACAATCCTGCAGCTTTTTTCTGTTCGAATAATGCTCGGCTGTTCGATACCTTTTCCTCTCTGTTTGGACGTGTGTGATCGAGGTGGAATTGGATGGCATTGTAGCGAACGGAATAGGCTTCAATCCCTGCTTTTTTTGCCCTCCATTCAATGTCGCTGTCCTCACCATAACCAGGGTTTGTATAATCTTCATCGAAACCATTTAGCGCAAACAGATCTTCTTTGTGCCAACCCATGTTACAGCCGATTAATTTCGGTCTCGAATGAAACCTTTGCGGCAACCAAGGCAGGTAAAAAACCTCTTCCACCCGTGTTGTTCCATTCTTTATCATGGTTATAAATGGTGGGCGGGTTACAGTGTCATCTTTCAACAAGGCGGTCGTTTTGGGGTCCAAATCAATGCGACGACCCATACAAATTTTGCCTTTGAGAATGGATTGATTGTACGCTTTTAAAAAGTGGGGATGCAAAAAACAGTCTCCATCTATAAAAACCATTTTATCATAGTTGGCCCTTCGAATTCCTTCGTTTAAAATGCGGTTTTTCAAAAATCCTTCATCCGCTTGTTTCAAATGCTGAATGGGGAAAAAAGCGTTGTATGTGTTGATCAGTGCATCAAAACAGGTATCGTCTCCGTCTTGCGCAATAATTACTTCAAAATTCTTAAAGGACTGTGCTTTAACCGATCGCAAAACCGCGGCCAAGGAAAGTACATCATTATAAACCGAAATAACCAATGAAACAGACATACCGCAAAGGTGCAGAAAATAGGATAATGTTGCAAATGAATGCTGGTTTCTGGTTGAAGGTATTGAACCTTTTTCCTTACTATTAACTAAACACAAAGAGATCTTTTGATTGTCAACATTTCTTCTTTACTTGCCTAAAAAGCCCTTGGCTTTTTCTCAATTTGTGCCTTAATAATTATGGTAGACAAAATTATCCTTGCGCCTTTATGGTAGATTGCAGCTGCTTGAACTTTTGAACGTATTGAACGTTATTTGAACCCTATCTCTTCTGTCACTTTTTTTAGGCGAAAAAAGTAACCAAAAACGCCTTTTAAACTTTTACAAGGAGCTTGCCATCGCTTCACTGCGTCGCGCATGTCACCGCTGTCGAACCTTCGCTGCGTGCTTTGGCTCTTGTGCTCAGACTGCGTCTTCGCGAGCCGCATCTCCGCTCAGTTCGAAGCATAGCTCTGTGTAAAAGTTTGGATTCTTGTAAATCACAACAATTTATGGGTTTTAAACGATTGAATCTTTTCACCTAACTATTAAACACAAAGACACGAATTGGATGAAAATGCTAACGCTTAATTAAGTCACAAAGAGATCTTTTGATTATAACATTTCTTGTTCGCATACTTAAAAAGCCTTTGGCTTTTTCTCAATTTGTGCCTTAATAATTATGGTAGACAAAATTATCCTTGCGACTTTGTTGTAAATTGCTGCTGCTTGAACGTAATGAACGTTATTTGCCTCCTTCTTTCATTTTATCCTACAACTCAACCCATGTAACCTTTTCATTTAAAGTCCGTAACAAAACTATCTTTTAACTTGCGGCAAACTTCGGATTGCCACTAAAAACAGCTTAAAATGAAGTCCGTATTGCTTTTTTGTTCATTATTCCTGTTGGCCTCTGTTGGTTTTGGGGCGAAAGATAAAATCATTGTTGTCATCGATCCTGGGCATGGTGGCAAAGACCACGGGCATATTTCAGAAAACAAGGATCACCTTCCGGAAAAGGAGCTGAACCTCATCATCGCAAAGAAATTTGGAGACATGATTGAAAAACAGTTGCAGAACGTAACGATTATTTACTCCCGAACGGATGATACCTACCCAAGTTTAAACGATCGCGTAAAATTGGCGAATGGTTCAAAGGCAGACTATTTTATTTCCATTCATTGCAACGCCAACGATAAGAAATCCGTTCATGGGACAGAATCCCACGTGCATTCTATGGACGCGAAGAAATCCGTTGGGCTGGCTCAGGCGATGGAAAAGGAGTTTACTTCATTTGCAGGGAGATATTCACGCGGCGTGAAAGATTCTGAAGACCGCGAACATTCGTTGCAAGTATTAAAATATACCACCATGACGGGTGTACTGATCGAGTGTGGGTTTATGACCAATAATGATGAAGCGGTGTTTCTGAACACTGCTAGCGGTCAAGAGAAAATCACAACATCCATTTTCCGGGCTTTCAAAAATTACATCGTGAAACAACACCCAGCGATCGCATTCGTCAAGGAAGAACCAAAAAAGGAAGAAGTTGTCGCAAATAATAACAATGACAACAAAGCAGTGGGTTACTCTATTCAGATTATGTCTTCAAAGCAACCTATTGACACCACAATTCCAGACTTCAAAAAAGTTGAATTGCCTGTTGCGCGCAATGAAATTCAAACAAATAGTCCCTACAAATACAGATATACAGTTGGAAGTTATCCGTCGCAAGACGAGGCGCGGCGTGATCTAGAAAAAGTGCAGCAGAAAGGGTTTAAAGACGCCTACATCGTAAAGCTGAATTAGGGTCTTGGTTTTGTGGCTCAATAATATTATTTTCACGAATATAATCATTGAACATGGCTACTGTATTTGAAACACGACTCATAGGAAATATTGGAAAAGATGCCGTTGTAAGAAACATGGAGCGCGGGGTAGTGGCGATTAATTTCCCAGTTGCACACAATAAAAATTGGAAAGACAAACGTTCCGGCGAAACAAAAACAAAAACGACGTGGGTGAATTGCACCATCTGGAAAAAAGACGGGTCAAATCTTCGCATTTTGGATTTTCTTAAAAAAGGGGCATTGGTTGAACTGGAAGGAACACCTTTCGCGAAGGCATATGCTCAAGAAGATGGCTCCATTCGTACAGAGATTCGTTTGAATATTTCCAAGACAAACATCTTGCGCCCAGCAAAATGTGAAGACGATGGGTTTGTAGATGTCATTGACAGGGAAGAAAATGAAGATTCGTATGACAGCTCGATTGATGAGTTCACATTAGACGAGGATGATTTTTGAGCCTGCAAAGTTTAGACTTCAATTTTTTTGATTCATTCGTTTGTAAAATAAATTCTTTCTTTATATTTGCATTCGCTTTTGGAGGCCCACAAAGAAATCTAAAGGCAAACCGAAAATAAATTCCTCCTTAGCTCAGTCGGTTAGAGCATTTGACTGTTAATCAAAGGGTCCTTGGTTCGAGCCCAAGAGGAGGAGCAAAAAGGTCATCGTAAGGTGACCTTTTTTATTTTATACAAACCAACTTTTGGTCATAGTCCACGTTAATTCTTTACAACCCGAACAAAGGACATTCTATCTGGTTGTGGAAATTCAAAGAAATAAATGCCCGATTCAAATTTCGAAAGCGAAATAATTTCCCCAGAAGTAATTATTTTATCATCTAATATCTTACCTTGAGAGTTAAAAATCCGCAATCTAACACTGCTTCCTTCATAATGAATTTCAACTATATCATTTGTGGGATTGGGAAAAATAAGAATAGGGTTTTTTTGTGAAAAATCTGTTAAACCCGATAATGTTACTGAGTTATTTGAAAAATAGATTGCTTCTGTCGCGGAAAAATATGACTCAATTGCCTTGTTAGGACAAAGAATACTGATTTGAAGCCAATAAACACCATTGCCGTCATTTAAAACATAGGATATTGTATCCAAGTTAGAACCACTGTTGTCAACAATATTCCAAACAACAGTCACGGTATTATCGGTTACCCAAATAGAGTCAATGTATGCGGTATCAATACTGTTGTAATTTATACTACAGTTGGTCAACAATACTCCAAGCGAATCTAGAGCAAGTGAATCTAAAAACGGATTGATGAAAACAAAATTTGTATTGGTCGGAATAAAATACTGAGTAATTAAACTGTCTCCACAACTTCCAAGAATTCTTAATTCATGATTTCCAGGGCATTGGTTTTGAAGCAGCAAATAGTCTGTACAAAAAATGGCTTGCGAATTATTGTCGACATAAATTTCATATGGTGCGCTACCATTGATATTTAATGCAAATTGACCATTACAAAAATTGGTGTCGGAAGGCGTTACAAAAGTCGTTACTTCAATAGAGTCAGCAAAACAATTATACAATCTGGCAAGATATTTTTTTTGAATACCATTGTAAGTGCCAAAATCTCCTGCTATTAACAATGATCCATCGGCATTGTAGAAAGAATTGTATATACAACCGTCAAATCCTGTTCCATTTATAAAATCGGGATCAAAAGAGCCATCAGTATTTAATCGGACAATTCCATTAATCGCATGACCATTGAAATTGGTAAAACAACCGCCAACGATCATTCTTCCATCATCTTGCAAATTGATATGCCATATGTTAGGATCAAATCCCGCACCGGTATTAAACGTGGTGTCTAAAGAACCGTCTGCATTTAATCGTAAAAAATGAGAAACCGGAACGCCGTTAAAAGTGTTAAATTGTCCCCCAACTATTATCTTTCCATCGGTTTGCTGCACGATAACACTAACTTGAGGTATGTCTGGAGTCTGATTGAAGGCGGTCCCGGTAAGAAATGTTGTATCTAACGTGCCATCAACATTAAGGCGAGCTATTCTATTGCAAGAAAGACCGTTATATGTGGAGAAGCTTCCGCCAACAAGAATTTTTCCATCCGATTGAAGGCACAATGCAGGAACTCCACTATTAAACCCTGATCCAATATTGAATGTGGGGTCTGCAGAACCATCAGGGTTTAATCTTGTAATACCTTTTACTGTTGTGCCATCATTAGTTGTAAAATATCCTCCTACCAAAATTTTTCCATCTGGCTGACCTTCTATCGCTAATATGTAACCACTACTAGCCCCTATATTAAACGTTTGGTCGAGGGTTCCATCAGAATTTAAACGAGCCATTAGGTTCATGGGGGCTCCATTAAACGTTGAAAAATGACCACAAACCAGAATCTTCCCATCGCTTTGCAAATTCGATGACATAACATCACTATCAAATCCTGTCCCAATATGAAATGTGGTATCAAGTGAACCATCCACATTTAATCTCGCAATATGATTAACAGACGTCCCATTAAAACTAGTAAAATAACCACCTACTAAGATTTTTCCATCACTCAGAAGTTTAGTAGTACGAACAAAATTGTCAAATCCATTTCCTCCATCAAAAGAGAAATCCAATGACATGTTTTGTGCTAATATGCTTGCATTGAAGCCAAGGATTAATGCAAAACCAAGTGTTTTTTCTTTTAATAATGACATTTTCAAAGATGTAATGATAAACCTAAATATAAATAAATAATGACAAAGTTTAATTATTTACCTTGAAACTGAAATTCCAGTGAAATTTGCACTTCGCAATCTATCTGGATCCGCAATAAACAATCAAACTTAACGGATGGCATTTATTTGTTGTAGCTGAAATTCCGGAAAAGAATAGAAGTTCTGAAAATTAAAAAGAAGAATTGATCGAATCGTTTCATTAGAATAATAACCTTGCCTAATTATGATTTATCTTTAGCTTTGGTTCATGTATATCTCCATCACTGGGTTAAAACCAAAAAGTTTTTTAGGATTTCTGCGATTCTGGACGCTTGCAATTCCTTCGTATCGGCAAGCGGAAACAGCAAAGGGAAATTTGCACAGTTCCGTTAAGCGCATCAAGGGGTATCAATGCACATTAACCGCGTGGGAAAGCCGTGAAATGATGCTGGGATTCATGAGAAGTGGCGCACATTTGAAGGCTATGCAAGCCTTTCACAAAATAGCGACGGGAAAAACCTACGGATACGAAGCAGAAGTAATTCCAGATTGGAATGAAGCGTTTTCACTTCTTGAAACAAAGGGAAAAAACTACTAAGGTGATTGCAATTCTTAAAAAGAAAGAATTAGGCCCACACCAATAATAACAGCGAGACTAAGTCCGCTCAACCCAATCCATCTCCATAATTTTAGACGTTTCATTTGTTGATCGGCATCGGATGGAATAGTTTCAGGCGAACCTGACTGGTATTGCTCTTTAAGAATTCTACTTCTTTTTTTCATAATAGCCGCTAACACAATGGCAACAATTCCAGCAACCGGAATGAGCGCAAAAAGTAATGCCGCATAAAGCATGGCAAATTGATCAAAAGCACCGATCGTCAGCAAAACCGAAATCGCTGTAAATATACTATACCATACCACCTGTCTTTTAAATGCTTTTTCGTATTTCCTTAGTTGTTGAGCGGGTGTACGCGGCTCCTTTGTTAGAATATTTAAAACCGGTTGATTAAGCATTACACTTGTTTGGCGAGAAGCTATTTTCTGGTGTGGTTTCACTTCTTGCAAGATATTGTCGAAACCCACAGATTCAGGAGAAGCTAGCGCGAGCGTTCTGTCAAATTCCTGTTCATTTGGACCAATCCATCCGGTAGAATCAAGATTCTTTGTTTTTGCCGGTTGATGCGCTACTTCATAGTCACCGGCTTTTTCAAGTCTCCAAGATGATTGCTTAATTGCTCCGCATGAAGCAAGAAAAAATAATAAGCAGAAGAGTTGAATTGTCTTTTCCATAAAAACGAATGAATGATTCACAAAAGTATTCTTTTTAAGACGCACGATAATAACGCATTATAAAATCAAGAGAGTAAAAACAATTAAAGCAAACACTAAGACGATTGGCACCAAGCCCACTCTGCTCAAAATGTAAAGCGCTTTTGGATCGCCCTTCATTTCTGGTTTAGCGGCTGAGTCTGCACCGTCATAATCGTGCTGATGCGCTTCATATTCACTGTACGCTTTAAGTAGTTTCTTTACTCGAATATACAGTGCGATTGACAGAATTGTGGCTATCACACCAAGTCCTGTGATTACAAAACCAAAGATAGAACTTCCCCAGGTTAGAATGAGCACAGCAAATGGGATCGACAAAACACTCAACACAAAGTAAATTATTGATTCAGCAAGAAATGCATTTTTGGCGGACTTGAGCTTTTCTGTATTCGATCGCTCAATGTATGGAAATTGGTGCCGATGATTTGCAACATTTCTGTATCGTTTCGTCTTTAATTCAATCGTATTTTTTAATGCGTTGCCTGTTCTTTGCTGAATTGGACCCTTCTTTACATTGCCCTGCGATGAAACGGTTGAATCAACAAGTGGCAAAGTAAACGCCTGTTTTTTTGAACCGATTGCGGCTGCAGCTATTTCCTTTTTTGAATTGTTGTATGGCATTTCAGCAACTTGATTCAGACAACTTCCTTTTGCCACATACTGCAATCGACCGGTTGAGATTTTGGAAAGGCTGCAGCCAACAAAAAGTAGACCTATACCAGTTAACAGAAACATTTTTTTAAAATTGGCAGAGATCATCTCAACTTATTTTTCGAAAAAGTACGCTAAAAATAGTATGTTATTCATTGTCATTATCGATTAGCAGAATACTTCAACATTTTTTTTCATACATTTGAATAATCATATAAACTATAAAACAAATTTCTATGAAAAGATTTCTACTTGTTGCCATTACATTCTTTGCGGCAGCTTCTGTAAATGCGCAATCATGCACACCAGGTGCAAATTTTGCAGACTCAGTTTATGGAGCATGGCCTGACACTACGACTAACTTTCCTCCAGGAGCTGCAGGTGTTCCTTATAGCACGGATTTGAACTTTAAGGTTCCAACAGAGGTTACACCAGAAGTAGCAGGATCGGATCCAACGGCAATGGCCTTTATTGGAAGCCCCATTCAAGACTTTACGGTGACCGGCGTTACTGGTTTGCCTTCAGGATTTAATTATGGTTGCAGCGTTTCTTCTTGCACCTATACTGGTGGGTCAAATGGTTGTGCTAACCTTTATGGAACAGGTACAACTACAGGAACGTATCCATTGGTAATCAACATTGATGCGACAATTTTGATCGATGTACCATTTGTTGGTCCACAGCCTGTTACACAAGCAACTTCTTTCAACGGTTATAAATTGGTGTTGGGAACAGCTGGCGTTGTTGAAGAATTGATTCAACCTTTCAGTGTACACCCAAATCCTGCAAGCACAAAAATTACATTGAATGGTTTGAGCAAGAACTTGAATATTACTTCGATTGTTTTAACAAACATGGAAGGAAAAGTGATTCGTACTGTTCAACCAGGAGCAGCTAAAAGCATGGACATCGATGTTTCTGCTTTCGGTAATGGTATTTACTTTGTAAATATTACTCATGACCTTGGAAAAGAAACAATCAAGTTTGTAAAAGAATAATCCTTGTTTCAAGGAAGAACGAAGGGAGCAGATTGCTCCCTTTTTTTATGCTAAAATTTCAAGAACGTTCGCTTTGATCCTTTCACATAGCTGATCTGTTGGCAGGTCATTGTCATCTCTACCGAAGGGATCTTCAATTTCTTCAGCCAATACCTCCATACTCACTAGTACATAAAATACAAATGTGGCAATGAGTGAAGAGTAATAACCAAACTGAACGACAAAAGCCAGCGGCAAAGTAGTTACATAGATGAAAACGAACTTCTTAATGAAAAGGCTATATGAAAAAGGAATCGGTGTATTTTTTATTCTTTCACAAGCACCAACACTTTCCATTAAAGAGTTGAGATTTCTGTCCAAAACCATATACTCCTCTTCGCTTATGGTATTCGCTACTTTTAATGCTTTGATTTTCCCATATAATAGCTGACATATTGCCGCGGGCACATGCCCTTTGTTCCTTAATACCTCAAGTTCAGTTGGTAGAAGCTCCAATTCATCAAAGTTCACACCCGATCTCAAGTGTTCTTTAGCGGCAAAAACAAAATTTGGAAGCATCCTCCTGAAAAAGTCTTTGTCTTCCGGATGGTTCAAAAGTGTTGCAAGTTTAATCGCAATGTTTCTAGAATCGTTGACCAATTCACCCCATTTTTTACGTCCCTCCCACCAACGATCATAGGCTGTATTGGTTCGAAAAACCAACAACAAAGAAATTACAAATCCGATGAGTGAATAAACTGAAATTAACTTTTCTAATACTTGAGAATTAGGGAAAAATGTGATTTCAAAAAACGCAATCGCCGAGGTAAACAATCCGATATAAAGAATTTCTTTCCACAACATACGGAATGTATCACTTTTATGGAAGGCAAATATTAAATGCAACCAGCTCTTTGGATTATAGTCTATCATGCTGTAAAATTACAAACCTATTTTAAAGCTGATTCAATGTTAAGCTGTTAATATTTTAACAAGGATTTGCGCGGTGTTGCGCAATTCATACCTTTGTGGTGTTAAATACTGAACATGGAAATTACGCCAGAAATAAAACAACGCCTTGAACTGCTCAATGAAAAGTACGCGGCGCTTGGTCAGGACTTAGTAGCTTACCTGGATGGATTGCTTTATAACGACACGGTCAAATATTGGGACTACATCGAGCTAGACACACTTTTAAGCTTACAGAAGCCGCGAACGAAATTTCCAGATGAGCAGATTTTCATAATTTATCATCAGATCACAGAGCTCTATTTCAAATTAGCATTGCGTGAGTTCGGTCAATTGGCAAACAAAGAAGATGTTGACGAACAATTTTTTATTGATCGTTTGGGGCGCATCAATCGCTATTTCGATGCCTTGATACTGAGTTTTGATATCATGGTGAAAGGAATGGATCAGGCCGAATTTATGAAATTCAGAATGTCACTTCTTCCTGCGAGTGGTTTTCAGTCAGCGCAATACCGATTCATAGAAATTCACTCTACCGATTTTATCAATCTCGTTAACAAAGACATTCGTCAATCCTTCTCTGTGAACTCAGACATCCGTGAAATGTACGAACACATTTACTGGAAAACAGGAGCCACAGAAATTGGTTCTGGAAAGAAAACGCTTACGCTTATTGAGTTTGAAGAAAAATACCAAGAAGACTTTATTCGCCTAGGTGAAAACTGTGTCACAACCAATTTGTGGCAAGTATACAAACGACTCTCTCCTGAAGCTCAAAAATCAGAAGCAGTGATCAATGCTTTGAAATTGAACGACACCAATGTGAATGTCAATTGGCCTTTGATGCATTATAAATCGGCTGTTCGTTACTTAAACAAGGGCAGCGAAGATGTTGCTGCTACAGGTGGAACAAACTGGCAAAAATACCTTCCTCCGAGATTCCAGAAACGCATTTTCTATCCTGAGCTTTGGTCGGATCAAGAAAAGGATGAATGGGGCCGCGCTTGGGTTGAAGGTGCATTGTCTTAATTCGCCAATTTAAAAGCATCTAACAATTGACTCATTGAGTCGTAGTGATGATCTGCAATTATTAGTTTGGGTTCTGGGTGATGTGTTTTTTCTGGAATACAGACAACTTTCATTCGTGCTGCTTTCGCAGAAATGATTCCATTTAATGAATCTTCAATTACCAAACATCGAGAAGCTTGAACATTTAATGTCTCCGCAACTGATAGATAGACAGCAGGATGCGGTTTTCCAAAGTCCTCGTGTTCTGCTGAATGGGTGTGATGAAAATACTCCTCTATGTCTAATACACGTAGAACAGTTTCAATCAACATCTCGTATGAAGACGTTGCCAATCCAACCTTTTTATTTTGTTGTTTCAAAAACAAAAGCATTTCCTTAACACCCTCGAGCGGCTCGCCGTGCTCAGTAATTAGCGCTTTCATTTTCAACACTATTTTTTGTTCCACTTCTTCTGGAGACACATTTTCCCAGCCTTCATGTTGGTGCCAAAAACGAACCACCTCATCAATGCGCAATCCAACTGTTTTTTGAAAATCCTCTTTCGTCAAAAAAGATCCAACGGAATGAAAAACTTCTTCCATCGCTATTTTCCATAGCGGTTCTGAGTCAATCAAAACGCCATCCATGTCAAAAATAACAGCATCAAAATAGTTTAAATCAAATTTCATGGTAGTTCGATTGTATACAAATATGGCCCGCCTAAATAGTTGTGTTTTTCTGCAGCAACAAAACTTATAGCATCGGAAAACAACAATACCGCCTCTTTCTGTGACAACCACTTAAATCTTAATTTTTTGTAGTTAACGGAAAAAGTTGATTTATTGTTCTTTGTTTCAAGTGAATAAATCATCAGTGATGCATAGGTTAAAACAGCTATTTTCCCCTTCTTGCAATCAATAGCTGTCACCAAATCTTGAAGGCCTTTATTACCAACATGAACTAGGTAATTCAATGAGTCATGGCTCTTTTGGGCAATGAAATTACCAAAAAAATCAGGTATAACATAATCCTCTGGCAATCTGTTTTCCCTACCAACCATCTTCGCCTTGATCTTTGTTATGAGATGAAGCGAATCATCTCTCCAATAAACCGCCTCACAGTCATAACGCTGCTCTTTCGGTGCTGGAGGAAATGCTTTTTGTTGACCATAGGCAAAGTCAATTTTTTCAACAGCAATCGAATCGGAAAGAAATGCCGCTTGTGCATTGACTTTTAAAACGCAAAGGTCTTTTCTATTGTTGGAGTTGTTTCCCGTATCTGCGATATAGAGATTTCCTGCATCATCTGAAGCAAGGTCCTCCCAATCACTGTTTTTCGCATTGGTGATAAAGGTTTTTTTTAAAATTTGACCGCTGGTAGTTAGAAAAAAAATGTGGGGCGTATTACCCCCGTCATTAATGGCAATCAAAACAGAATCATTTAACCTTTCTAAGCCGCTGATTTCGTTTAATGCTTTATCTAACTTTATACGCCGAACTATTCGCTGAGAAAAACAGGTGAAAGAAGTAACAAGAAGAAGAAAGCAAAGTATTCGAAAAAGCATTCTGTATCAATGTATTATGATACGTACTATTTCTATGCGACGATCTGTCACCTCCTCAATGACCAGTATTTGTTCACCAATATCCAAGGATTCACCTGATTCAGGTATGGTTTCCAATTCATGAATAATCAAGCCACCAAGCGTGTCATAGTCATCCGATTCAGGAAGTTTAAGATGGTATTTCTCATTGAGGTAATCGATGTCCATTCGAGCAGAGAAGCGGTATTCATTCTCACTCAATTGCTCTTCCATGAGGTCTTCCACATCGTGTTCGTCTTCAATCTCACCGAAAATTTCTTCTATCACATCCTCAATGGTGACAACGCCGGCTGTGCCACCATATTCATCAACCACAACCGCAATATTTCCTGACTGTTTGTTAAAGAGTTCTAACAATTCCTTTCCGGCAATCGCAGATGGAACAAAGGCAATTGGCAGTAAAATTTGTTTGATGGAATTGGGATTTTTAAACATTTCAAAAGAATGTACATACCCGATGATGTTATCAATGCTTTCTCTGTAAACAAGAATTTTCGACAAACCTGTCTCGATGAATAGTTTATTTAATTCCTCTATGTTTTCTTCAACATCTAAAGCGATTAGTTCTGGACGCGGCACCATGCAGTCACGCGCTTTGATGTTGGAAAAATCCAACGCATTTCGGAGAATTTGCATTTCATTACCAAAGTCTTCTTCTTCGTTGAGACGGTTCGAAAGGTCATGCACAAAATGTTCAAGATCGACCTTCGTAAAGACCTTTGCAGACTTGTCTCCCGTTGACTTTAACAGTTTTAAAAACAAACTACTAAAGAGCATGATAATCTGAGTCGGAATATACAATATCGCATAGATAATCAGCATTGGAACAGTCGCAAGCTTTAAAAATCCATTTGGATTAATTTGCACCAAGGCCTTCGGAAGAAATTCAGCTATCGAAAGGACCAACAACGTCGACAAAACTGTTTGTAACAATAGAATTAAAAACTCACTATTGATTCCCCACCCATGAATTACGGGCGATAATAGTTCGGCGGAACAAATTCCAAAAAGCACAAGCGCCACATTGTTTCCAAGCAACAAAAGAGCAATAAAAAATGCATCGTTCCGATAAAATACATCGACTACTTTGCCCTTCCACGTACCCTTGTTTCGTTCCAATTCAACGCGAAGTCTGTTGGAAGATAAATAGGCGATTTCCATGCCTGAAAAAAATGCGCAGAAAATCAGGGAAACAAAAATGACAATTAATGACGCGGATGGGTCCATCTATAGAATTATGGCAACAAGATACTAATTTTCAACATTATACAACATCAAAACCAATGTCCCTTCTGTAATATGCCCCTTCAAATTCTATTTTTTCAGCCGAATCATATGATCGGTTCAATGCTGCTTCAAGGTTTTTACCATATGAAGTTAGGGCCAACACCCTGCCTCCTGCCGATAAGACCGCCGGTCCATCAGAAGTCGTGCCCGCATGGAACACGATGCTTTCTGTTACACTGTTCAACCCATAGATTTGTTTTCCTTTCTGATAATCTTCCGGATATCCTCCTGAAACCATCATCACTGTAGAGGCACATTTTTCAACGAATTGAACATCGCGTTCAGACAACGTATTACTCGCAACTCCCTCGAATAAATCCAATAAATCAGATTTCAAGCGTGGAATCACGACTTCTGTTTCAGGATCACCCATACGACAATTGTATTCAATCACGTATGGTTCACCTTTCACATTGATCAAACCAAAGAAGATGAAGCCTTTGTAGGGAATCTTATCTTGTCTTAAGCCCTTAACAGTTGGGATAATGATTTGATTTTCTATTTTATCCA
>CAISOQ010000432.1 GCA_903887095.1 uncultured Flavobacteriia bacterium | reverse complement strand
TGGAGGGTTTATTGACAGATAATGAAGCAACCTTCTTTCGGTTAAAAATGAATTCAGATGATTTTATTGCAATGCAGAACGCTTATTTAGCCACAAGGCTTCAAAAAGACAAAAGTATTGTCTACAATAATAAAGAACAATTGCTCCATACAGAACCAAGATTTAAATCCTTGCGTTATTTATGGCTCTCAATGGGAGCGGCAGCGGTTGGGTTTTTGTTCTATTTTTCGGGCTTAAACGTAGAAAAAAACAAAACCAGATTGGCTCAAAACAATGATGGTATATATACCAAAAAAACGCAATTAAAATCAAGTGTTAAACCATTTCAACAAACGGAAAAGTTCACAGTAATAACACCCAAAGAAAAGAAGGATGAGTATACGGTATATATACCGAAGGAGATCATCGAAAAGCCAGAAAATTCAGTTCTAATTTCCCGATTAGAAACCGTTCAATTGAAAACTATCAACAGCATTCGCGAAGAGGTAAAAATAGAAACGGCTCAAAAACATACGATCATTACATCACCTATTTATATGATAGAATCCCATTCTAAGGAATATGCATCGCTAGGTGATTTAGTAGTTAAAAAGCTTAAAAAGGTTGTCTTTGGCAAGGAAGAAATAGATAATCAGGAGCAGCTAACAATTATTGCACAAAAAATCAATCATCAGACAGGGCTTGACGTTGCTTATTTAAGAAATGAAAATAAAGATGAACATGGCTTTTATTTTAAACTAGGAGCAATAAGTGTTGAAAGAAAATAAGTAAATCTTTAGAATCGTTGTAACAATTCATCAGCGAGTTCGTCTTGTGACTAAATATAAATAGATGAATATGAAAACAAGAGCATTAATGGTAGCATTGTCAATGAGTAGCTTGATGATTGCGCAAGAAAAAGACACGATACGCGTAAATTTAGGTGAAAAAGAAATCATTATTATTACCGTCGACAAGGAAAACATCAAATTGGACACGGTAGATGCAGCCCCTTCGGAAGACGAAAAAACTGAAATTAATGGCCATTGGGCTGGTGTTGATTTTGGTTTTGGCGTGCTGATGAACAATCAGTTCAACACCAATTTTAATACGACGCCTTATTGGGAAAATGATCCCGGTAAATCCATGACATGGAACCTTAATTTTTTTGAACACAAGTTTGGAAGAACGGTTGGTTTCACCACAGGTCTTGGTTTAAGTTTTACACAAACCGCTTTCAAGGACAACTACCTTTTAGTTTATTCTGCAGACACGTTATTTGCCGAGATGGACACTGTAAACACCTATTCAAAAAACAAGCTAAGAAGCACCTATTTGACGGTTCCACTTTTATTAGATATATGTTCAGTAAAAAATAGAGGCGACGGATTTTATTTGGCTGCTGGATTAGTTGGCGGGGTGCGAATAGCTTCTCGTATCAAAAGAATAGGCGAATTGGATGGCAAAGAATTTAGACAAAATGTAAAGGGTGTTTATGGTCTGAATTCATTCAGACTTGACGCCACTATTCGAACGGGATACGATGGCTGGGAAATCGTTGTTTATGTGTCATGTGGCTAGTTCCGTCTTGCTTCAGGGTAGGAACGTTCTCTAC
>CAISOQ010000431.1 GCA_903887095.1 uncultured Flavobacteriia bacterium | reverse complement strand
GTGAATTTCTTGAAAATTTGACAAATAGAATTTGGGATATTGAAGACCTGAGTTTAAAAATTCATCATTTCGGAGTACATGAATTTATGTCTCGAAAAATGAATTTGAATAATCCTGTAAAAGAGGTTCAAGAAAAATCAAAGAAAATTGAAGTTGTTGAAAGTCGAAACTACGAAGAGAGCAAAGAAATAAAACGCAAAAAAAACCAATTAAATAATCGCATTAAATCAGTTGAAGAACGAATTACGATCTTAGAAAAAGAATTGGAAGTGATACAAAACGAATTGGTTGAGCTTGATTTTTCAAGCGAACGAAGTAAGGAGTTGTTGAATCAATTTGATGTAAAAAAGAAAGATCTTGATAATTTCATGGAACAATGGGAACAAATAAGCGAGGAGTTACTCTCCACCGATTAGTATTGTGATTTTCTCCGATCTCTTTCAATTCTTTTTTGAACTTTTTTATTTCGTTTGATAGATTTTCTGGCCGCTTTGGTTTGTCTTTTCCAGAATTCTTTATATGCTTGTTTCTGAGCCTTTAGTGCTTTTTTAGTTTGCTCAGCTCTTTGTTTTTCAAGTAGTTTCGTTGCGTCTTCAACATTTGTAGGATTGGGATCAATTTCTTTTCTTGATCGACAACTCGTAATCAAGAGTATTGAAAGCAATAATAAACTGTAAATAAACGTTGAAGTCTTCATACATTTGCAAAACGACTGACGCTAATGAAATTACGATTTATTTTTATTGCAATGATTGTTTTTGTTTGTGCATCCTGTAGGAAGAACAATAGTAATCCGGTACCGAGCATTCCGTTTGACATGACAATTGACATTAATTTGCCTAGTTATAGTGCTTTAATTGGTGTTGGAGGTTGGACATATGTCGCTGGTGGTTCAAAGGGAATTATTGTGTATAGAAGAGCAATCGATGAATTTATAGCGTTCGATAGACATTCACCGGCAGATCCAGAAGGAATTTGTTCTAAAGCTTTAACTCCTGATACTAGCAATTTCCTTCAATTAAATGATAGTTGTTCTGGTGCAAAATTTTCTTTATACGATGGTTCGCCAATGAGTGGATCTGATTATGGACTAAGACAATATCAAACAGTTTACAATGGTTCAAATCTCTTAAGGATCTATAATTAAACTGAAAAGTATAATTTTGAAATAAAAAAAATGGAAGAAATCAAGGTAACGATCATTGACCGTGAAGGTGTAGCTCATGATTTAGTTGGTCCAACAGACATGAATATGAATATCATGGAGCTTTGCAAGGCTTATGAATTACCTGTTTTAGGTGAATGTGGTGGAATGGCAATGTGCGCAACGTGTCAATGTTACCTAGAGTCTGAAACTACACTTCCCGAACAAAGTGATGCTGAATTAGACATGCTCGACCAGGCATTCTTTGTTAAAGCGAATAGTCGATTGGGATGCCAAATTCATCTTAGTGATGAAATAGATGGTATTGTTTTACGTTTAGCGCCAGAGCATTAAAAGACGAAAGTTAACCCAATATTGGCGTTGATAACAGACCAAGTTCGATGCCTCGAAACAGAATTGATTACTTCTCCTGTGAATAGATCATTTTCAGAAGAACTTTCACTTAAAGATGTTTTATTACGGCCAATATTTAGCGTATAACGAACACCATAATTGAGCATTAAACTTTTTGTTAATGGAGTTCGAACACTTAAGGCATAGAGTAAAACGTACTTCCGAATTGGTATTAATTTGTCAAAATTAATGGGGTCAGTATCAGTGTCAGAATCTGAATAATGAATCATTTCAGTACTGGAAATCCCACTAGAGTAGTCATATTTTTGAATTCTGTACAGATAATCTTTTTCTATAATTTTTGAATTTGCAATTCCAAATCCAATTTGATGGCCAATTCCCATTGGCAAAAGTGACTTAGATGATGCAAACTCAATCTTTGGTATAAATGAAGTAGTAACGACGTTTAATCTTTCATGAGCATTAATTGTAGTATTGAAATCATTGGAGAT
>CAISOQ010000430.1 GCA_903887095.1 uncultured Flavobacteriia bacterium | reverse complement strand
ATTTTTCCTGCAGGATCCATACCAATCAGTATTTTGAGCAGTGTTTCAAGCTGATCTTTTGTAGCTTTCAAAGACTCGCTTGTGTTGAATAATGTCATTTTTGAAATTTTCAACTTATCTGCTTCTGTTTGAATAACCATTCCTTGACCAACAAGTGCTTCCATGTTACTGATCAATTTTTCCATGTTGGTCAAATTGCCTTGAACAAATTTCAATTGTTTACTAACCGCTTGAAGATTAAAGAATGTTGTTGCAACTTGGAATTTAACATCTTGAGAAGTCAACTTTTGCTGTACATTGACAATCTCCTCATTAATCTTTAGTGCAGCAAGGCCATATTCCACTTGAGGATTAAACAAAATTTGAGTCAACTGAACAGTGTTGCTCAAGGTATAAGGAACGCCAAATTGCACAGTTGTGAATGTGCCTGGTGCTCCGCCAAAGAATGCCCCAGGTACAACCTGTCCAGGTATGATTGCGTTGTATTTGTAATCACCAGAATAAGCGAGTTGGGGCAATCTTGCAGAAAGATATGCTGAACGATTTCTATTATTGATCTCGAGGTCTAATTGCGCATTTCTGACTGTAAAATTTGCTGTATCTGCCATACGCAGACAAGTTTCAAGGTTTAATCCTTGAGCTTTGGATTGAATACTGCTGATAACAAGCAATAAATACAATAATGTGTTTTTCATTCTTTGTTCTTTTAATTGGACTGTGGAAATAAAAAGTTAACCAACATATCTGATACTAATTTCTTGTGCAAGTTCAAGTTTTCGTCGTATTCTGTGGAAGTCATACCATGTAATTGCATTAACATATTCTTTGCCATGACGGGGTAGTGACAATTAGACATTATCAAAAGAGGAATACTGCTAAGGCTGATACTTCTCATTCGTCCTTCTTCCTGTGCTTTGAAACATTCTTCGAAAATGCCGGTTTCGGCGACTTTAAGAAAATACTTCTGATGATCCATAGTGCAACCCTCTTCACGATTCATTTCATTTAAAATGAATGATGGAAGTTCAGGATGTTTTTCGAGGAATGCGTATTCATGTTCAATGAAAATTCGCATTTTTTCTTCGAGTGTTTTATCGGAACCAAATACTTGCACCATAGAGAGGATAAAGTCATCCATTGCTGCTTCAAAAATGATTTTGAATAGTTGACTTTTAGACCTGAAATAGTAATTCACAAGTGCTACATTTTCTCCTGCTGCATTGGCAATTTCTCGCGAAGTACAACCGTCAAAACCCTTGGCAAGAAAAACTTGTCTAGCTGCTTCGCGGATTTTATCTTCTGTTGATGTGTCCTTTTTCACCTTGATTTTTTGACGCCACAAATTTATACAAGGATTTTAAACGTTTGTTTAAAACAAGAGTAAAAAATCAAAAAAAATCATAAAAAAATCCCAGGTTGCTCCCCGGGATTCGCAGTTATTTGAAAATTAAATCGTTACACAGCAACATTGTGTTCCCTTAACGCGTCATTCAACGAGGTTTTTAAATCCGTCGAGGCTTTTCGTTGACCAATAATTAGAGCACATGGGACTTGGTAATCGCCAGCAGGGAATGTTTTAGTGTATGATCCTGGAATTACAACACTTCTTTCAGGTACATATCCTTTGATTTCAACAGGTTCATTGCCAGTGACATCGATTATTTTAGTGGATTTAGTCAATACAACATTGGCACCTAGTACTGCTTGTTTACCAACTCGAACACCTTCAACAACGATGCACCTTGATCCAATGAACGCATCGTCTTCAATGATGACAGGGGATGCTTGAAGTGGTTCTAATACGCCACCTATACCTACACCTCCACT
>CAISOQ010000429.1 GCA_903887095.1 uncultured Flavobacteriia bacterium | reverse complement strand
TATTAGAAGAAGAAAAATTAGTTGATCTCGTTGCCGGTCCGGATGCTTACAGGGATTTACCCAATTTAGTTGAAGAAGTTGGAACGGGACAAAAAGCTGTAAACGTCTTACTTTCTCGTGACGAAACCTATGCTGATATTTCTCCTGTTCGACTGGATCAAGGCGGTATTTCTGCATTCGTGACCATCATGCGTGGTTGCGACAACATGTGTTCCTTCTGCGTGGTTCCTTTTACTAGGGGGCGCGAGCGTTCTCGTGATCCGCACACAATTGTAGAAGAATGCAAAGACTTATTTGCAAAAGGGTACCGTGAAGTAACATTGCTTGGTCAAAATGTCGATAGTTATCGTTGGAACCTAACATCAAAAGGTGAAATCAAAGACGCTGAAAAACCAACAACTAATTTTGCACAGCTCATGGAAATGGTGGCGCACGTCTCCCCTGATTTACGCGTTCGTTTTTCCACCTCACATCCGAAGGATATGACAGATGACGTGCTGGAAATTATGGCGAAGTATGAAAATATCTGTCCATATATCCACCTACCTGTGCAATCAGGAAATTCTGCTGTTTTAGAAAGAATGAACAGAGGGTATTCCCGTGAGTGGTATTTTGATCGCATTGATGCAATTAAAAGAATCATCACTGACTGCGCTATTTCAACAGATATTATCACAGGATTTTGCGGTGAAACAGAAGAGGAACATGCTGAAACATTGAGCTTAATGGATGCTGTTCAATATGACTTCGCTTATATGTTTAAATACTCAGAACGACCAAAAACACTTGCGGAGAGACGATTTGAGGACGATGTTCCGGAAGATGTAAAAGGCAGACGACTAAATGAAATAATTGACAAACAATTACAACATTCGCTTGCATCTCATAAAAGACAAATAGGTAAGATTTCGAAAGTATTGGTTGAAGGTTTTTCAAAGCGTTCAGCGGAACACATGTGTGGAAGGGATGGAAGAAACTCAATGGTCGTGTTCCCTAAAGGTGATTTTACCAAAGGAAACTACGTTTTGGTGCGAATTGATGACTGCACTTCAGCTACCTTGTTAGGTGAAGTTGTCGAAATACTTGAACCACACAAAAACTAAGACAGATGAACCTGCAGCAAGTCAAACAACGTTTTGGTGTCATTGGTAATGCCCCTTTGCTCAATAGAGCATTGGAAGTTGCAATTCAGGTTGCACCCACTGATATATCTGTGCTCGTAACAGGTGAAAGTGGCACAGGTAAAGAAATAATTCCACAGGTAATTCATCATTTGAGCTCACGTAAACACGGTGAATATATAGCTGTCAACTGCGGTGCGATACCAGAAGGCACCATTGATACTGAACTTTTTGGGCATGAGAAAGGATCTTTTACTGGTGCTCATGGCAGTAGACAAGGATATTTTGAAGTGGCAGACGGCGGCACAATATTTCTAGATGAAGTTGCTGAATTACCCATGCAAACGCAGGTAAGATTGCTTCGCGTACTTGAAACCGGAGAATTTATCCGTGTTGGGTCATCAAAAGTTATCAAGACGAATGTAAGAGTTGTTGCAGCGACCAATGAAAATATGCAGCGTGCTATTGCCTCAGGAAAATTCAGAGAAGATCTGTTTTACCGCTTGAGCACTGTTCCGATTGCCCTTCCTCCACTGAAAAGTAGGCATGAAGATATACACTTGCTTTTTAGAAAATTTGCGAATGATTTCGCAGACAAATACAGAATGCCTGCTGTTCGATTGACGGAAGATGCAGTGCAATTGATCAACCATTATAGCTGGCCTGGAAATATTCGGCAATTAAAAAATCTCGTCGAACAAATATCTGTTATTGAAACATCAAGAGAACTTTCAGCGCTTGAACTAAACAATTATTTACCTGCTGAAAAAGAGAAAGTTCCTTCGGTTGTAAATGAATCAGGAAGCGATAACTTTTCTGAACGAGAATTGATGTACAAGTTTCTTTTCGATATGAAAAAAGACCTGACTGATTTAAAGAAACTTGTCGTAGAATTGCTCTCTCAAGGAGGAGAAATGTCACTAAACACGGACCAAACGGCAATGGTTAATCGGTTTTATCAAGATGTAAACCCAGCAACGATTGCTCAACCAAGAATTCTGCCGCCTGCAAACGAACCAGCACCCGATTTCACTATTGGTAATCAGGATTTTGATTTTGAAACGCATGAAGAAATTGAAGAATCCCTATCCCTTGAAGACAGAGAAAAGGAATTGATTCAGAAGGCGTTAGACAAACACCGTGGAAAAAGAAAATATGCTGCTGCTGAATTGGGTATTTCAGAGCGAACTCTTTACCGCAAAATCAAAGAATACAATTTGATCGACTGATGAAATTTCTATTGTTTCTTTCAATTGCTTTGCTCCTTAGCGCTTGCTGGCCGAGCAGTGTTTCATTTATTGATAATGGATCGATGCCCGAGGAATGGAAAACATTTTCTGTTCGCACATTGGAAAACAATGCACCCAATACACCAATCAGTTATGCCCCTCAATTGTCAGAACAGTTGAAAGACGGCATTCAAAACAACACACGCCTTTTATTGAATCCTGAAACTGGGAAAGGCGAAGTCTATGTAGAGGGAAAAATCAACACGTATAGCGTGACGCCAGTGGCTATTCAGGAAGGAGACAATTCTGCACAGAACCGTTTGACAATCAGTGTTCAATTCACTATCTTCGTTTCCGCCCCAAAGGAAGAAAAAATGAATCTCACCAGTACTCGATTTGTCGACTTTGACTCCAATACAGATCTGGCAACTGTTGAGCGCACTTTGTTGGAAGAAATCAATACACAAATTGTTCAGGACGTCATTAACAAACTTTTATCCAACTGGTAGTGCTGAACATTCAAGACATAGCTTTTCGGATTGAACAACCAGCAACATTGAGCGTTCAAGATATCAATGACTTGCGCGATATGACGGAAAATTTTCCGTACGCTCAAATCTTTCCAATTCTTTATCTAAAGGCTTTGTCGAATAGAAAAGATGTTCGATTTGACGAGGAACTGACAAAATATGCCTACCGTATCTCAGATCGTATTCAGCTTTTTGAATTGATCCATAGTAAAGAAGAACCAATTATTCTTCAGACTCATGATCTGTCAACTGAAACTGAAATAAATAAGTCTTCAGATGAAGAAAATCAATTAGAACTAATCGTTCAAGAAACAAATTCTGAACTCCCGAAGGAAGTTGAGCAAGAACTTATTTCACCGAACTTAATTGCAGAAGAGATTGAGGAAGACACAGAAGAAGATGAAATAATTCCTCTAAACATTCGCGGGGCACAATCCACCGAAATTCAATCTCCATCAATATCTGAAGAAGAAGAGAAAATTGCTACAGAAGATGAAGATCTGTTTGAAAAAGAGCTGTTGTCAGAGGTTATTGCATCAAGTTATAATTTGGACCACCTTATTTCAGAAACAGATAGTGCTGAAACAGAAGTTCAAGCGGAAAATATAGAAGAACAAGAAACGGAATCTATAGAGTCAATTGATGTTTCAGATGAAAACGCGGCAAATTCTTCAGAAGAGAATAAAAAATCATTTTCCTCATGGCTGCGATCGAGTGCGAATTCAAAGCCAGAACTTTTTGATGAAGAAAAGGCTCGAATTGATTCGATTCTAGAACAATTCTTAAAAGACGAACCTAAGATTACTCGGCCAGTAAAAACAACCGAAGCAGAGGAAAAACCAAAAAAAGAATTTTATTCTCCTGCGAAAAAAGCCAAAGAAAGCATCAGTTTAAACAACCTGCCTGTCAGTGAAACTTTGGCAAAGATTTTTGCCCTTCAAGGAAATTTTCCAAAAGCAATTTTCGCATACGAACAATTAATGTTGACAAATCCAGAAAAAAAAGTTTTCTTTGCAAGCCAAATTGAAGAATTACAGAAAAAAATAAATAATTAAACATGGAAATTTTATTCTCAAGCCTTATCATTTTAGCAAGTATCCTATTGATTCTTGTAGTTTACATTCAGAATCCAAAAGGTGGAGGTTTAAGCTCTGATTTTGGTGCAGCGCAGCAAATTGGCGGTGTTCAGAAAACAAATGATTTTATTGACAAAGCAACATGGTCTTTGGCAGGAATCATTATGGTATCTAGTATTGTTCTTACGCTACAAGCGAAAACTCCAG
>CAISOQ010000428.1 GCA_903887095.1 uncultured Flavobacteriia bacterium | reverse complement strand
TGTCCGTAAGAAGCTCTCAAGTAGGTTTCCTGGTAGATCTTAATACTCGTTCCCGCCCTGAAAATTGGCTTCATAGCAGTTATAGTGTCATTGAGTTGAAAATATTCTAATCTACCACCAGCTGAAAAATTCAGGGTTTTATTGATTTTACTTTCAAGTTGTGTGTAAGCCGAAATGTTTAGTAAATGATTATTTGGTGTTCCAGATCCAACATAAATATTAGAATACGAATCGGTATACGTTGATGTTAATCCGCCAATAAAATCAAGACCTTTTAATTGAGGGTAGCTTTTCTGGAACATGTAATCACCATAAAACGTTGTTGCACGATTCGACTGTCCGGCCGACATATCATTTTCAACATGCAAAATTCTAGTTCTTAGGGCGTGCTTTCCATCGGTTGAGGTATAAAGATTAACGAAAGGATCAACGTTAAAAATAAATTGATCCTGCAGAAATATCGCCCCTGGATAGGCATTGTACAAACCTGTTGTATCATTTAACCACGCAAATGCCATATTGGTATGGGCCAACATGAAGTTACCGTTAACGCCATAATTCAGACCTTTAATCGATTTGGAACGATAACGGATATTGAAATTCAATCGGGCTCTTTTAGAGACAAGGTCACTTTCTTTGAAATTTGAAATTGTATCAGGAAACATGGTCGCAACGATTGAATCTGTTTTCGGAGGTCCGATATAACCATGATCATAATTAAAATTACCCCCAACGACCAAATCAAGTTGTTTTATCATTCTTGAATGCAGAAAGTTCACCCCATGAATACCTGGATACTGATCCCACCATGCTGTGCCATCAACAGAGGGTTTTGAATAAGCTCCTGAATACACATTTATTTTTGTCAGCGGTTTTGCTTTTGGATATGCCGTTCGAATGTGCACAGAACCTGAAAGTGCTGCCGATCCGGACAACACGGAAGCCGCACCTTTAATTACTTCTACTTGATGTATATTTTCAACGGGAATAAATCCCCATTCTGGTCTGCCAGCATCACCAGAAAGCATGGGCATATCATCAACAATCACAGCTACTTTCGAACCAACGCCAAATGTAAAACCGCTTCCTCCGCGTATTTGTGGTTCACCATCCAAAATATTTAATCCAGGCGTCTGATCCAATGCTGTTTCAATACTTCGAGTGTTTTTATTTTCTATCAGTTGAGGTTTAATGACTTGCAAAGAAACGGTTTGATCCTCTAAAGGTTTATCAAATTTCCCCACTTTCACTTCTACGTCTTTCAACTCCACCACTTGTTCTACAAGAACAAGATCTAAGGTCACAGTTTGAAATTCAATAATCGTAACGGAGAAGGTATCTGCAACCATTCCTGTATACTTACAAACAATAGCACATTTTCCTGCAGGCAATTCCATAAGGTAATTGCCTTGTTCATCACTAGTAGCACCTATTGTTATGTCCTTTCTGTAAATTACGGATGCTCCAATAATGGCGTTTCCTTTGGTATCGCGTACCTTTCCAACCAATTTCCCGTTTTGGGAAAAAAGCATTTTGGCACAAAAAAAAGTACAAAAAACCAGGATTAGCCGCAGCATATGAAAAGAATTAATTCGACTAAAACTTCTTAAAGCTTAATAAATTTCCTTGTCAAGAAACCTTTTTCTGTTTGCATCTGCAAAAAGTAAACCCCAGAAATCGATTTAAATGGAATTGATTGAGCTAAATCACCTGTTTGAACTAACATTCCATTTGCTGAATAGATAGAATAATTTCCATTCATAGCTTCATTCGAAATTAATTGAAGTTCGCTTTCACCTATCAAAATTCGCACATTGGTATTGGATACGTTATCCTGACCTGCTGTAGATTGATTGTAAATTAATTCTAAATCATCGATCAGCAATTCATCATTTGCAGCACCACCACCT
>CAISOQ010000427.1 GCA_903887095.1 uncultured Flavobacteriia bacterium | reverse complement strand
TACCATCATCAACTTTGGAATGGGAAGTGCTTCCGCCGCAACCTGTATGGATTTACTTTCTGCCATTCAACCAAAAGCTGTTTTATTTCTTGGTAAATGTGGTGGTTTGAAACGAAAAAATGAAGTTGGAGACTTAATTCTTCCAATTGCTGCAATAAGAGGAGAAGGAACAAGCAATGATTACTTTCCTGCTGAAGTACCGGCTTTGCCAGCTTTCTCGCTTCAAAAGGCTATTTCAACTACCATACGTGATTTTGACCGAGATTATTGGTCGGGAACGGTCTACACAACGAATCGACGCGTATGGGAACACGACGAAGAATTCAAATCCTACCTGCAGCGAATTCGGGCGATGGCTATTGATATGGAAACGGCGACCATTTTTACGGTTGGATTTGCGAATAAAATACCAACTGGAGCACTCCTTCTTGTTTCCGATCAACCAATGGTTCCTGAAGGTGTCAAAACTGAAAAAAGTGACACTGTCGTGACTTCGCAATTCGTTGATAACCATCTTAAAATTGGCATTGAATCATTGAAACAATTGATAAACAACGGCAACACCGTGAAACATTTGAGATTTTGATGAACCTCTATCCTGCCAAAAGAATAGCAATTCATTCTAAACTTTCAAAAGAGGAAATACAACAACGTCTTTCTAGCAGAATTGATTCTTCAGAGGGCATTTTTAATATTTCAAATGCATCACGTCCATTCAAAGGAAAAATCTTTGAAAATTCATTCGAAATATACCACGTTATAAACCGCAAAAATTCGTTTATACCAGTTGTAAAAGGTGAAATTTTAACAATTGAGAAAAATTCAAAGATTGACATTACAATGAAATTGTCACCTTTAAGTTTATTTCTTTTGGTGAGTTTCTCTCTCTATATGTTGTTCTTAATATTTCAGACCCTTTTCACAAATCCTGCAACAAGTAATGACTTTTCGGGAATGATAATGATCATTCTTTTCGCTGCGACATACGCACTCATGTTAAATGCGTTCAACAAAGAATGTCGTTTTGCAGAGAATTATCTTTCGCAACTTTTTGAAGCAACGAACTAACTGATTTTGACTAAAAATAAAATACGACTCCTTGGACTGGTTACCTTGTTCGTTTTTCCCCTTCCCTCCTATTTATGGTGGCATTTTTATGAGAAACAATCGCTAACTGATTTTCTTCAGGTCAAACATTTTTCAATTTCTTCTATACTTAGCGGAACGCTTGTTGGAATTCTATTTGCATTCATCATAAATAACATCACTAATTCTGCGTTTTTTCAGAAAATTCCACTCAAAGTAGAAAAAATGATTCGTGATATGCATTTATCCTACCTAGATGCTCTATTCTTGTCCATTTGTGCTGGCGTAGGTGAAGAATTGCTGTTTCGATCTGGAATTCAACCCTACTTAGGTGTAATTCTTACATCGATTATTTTCGTAGCAATTCATGGCTATTTCAGCATAAAACAGCCATCGGTTTCATTTTATGGACTTTTAGTTTTGCCTTTCATTATCGTAATTGGTTATGGTTTTGTTTTTTGGGGAGTCTGGTTTAGCATTTTTGCACATATCTTTTATGATTTGACATTGTTCATTATTCTCATTGGCAAAGGAAGTGGAAATGACTTAGTGGATGAAGATTTATTGCAACTCTAACTAACTTTTATTTTATTCGTTAATTTG
>CAISOQ010000426.1 GCA_903887095.1 uncultured Flavobacteriia bacterium | reverse complement strand
ACAGGCCCTTCGGGAGCCTCAGGGCCCGCAGGTGCACAAGGACTAACAGGTGCCACTGGTGCGCAGGGTGCTCAAGGAATACAAGGCGCTACAGGCGCAACGGGTCCAGCAGGTAGCAATGGTACAAATGGCACGAATGGCACCAATGGTCAAAACACCTTAGTGAAAACCACGACCGAAGCCGCAGGAGCGAATTGTACAACAGGTGGTGTTAAACTCGAATACGGCCTAGATGCGAATAGCAACGGCGTGTTGGATATGGCTGAAGTGAATGCAACATTGACGAAATATGTGTGTAACGGAGCTGTTGGTGCTACCGGAGTGCAGGGTCCAACAGGCTTAACGGGTGCCAATGGCGCACAAGGAGCAACCGGTCCAGCGGGTACAAATGGAACCAACGGCACGAATGGTGTGGGAATTACCTCTACCGTTGACAATGGTGATGGCACCTTTACTTTGAATTATTCGGATGGTAGTTCATTTACTACGGCTGATTTGACAGGTCCTCAGGGCGCAACGGGTGTTCAAGGTTTACAGGGAATACAAGGCCCAGCTGGCACCAATGGCCTCAATGCGCTCATCAAATCCACCGCTGAGCCCGCAGGAGCCAATTGCGCCAATGGCGGAACCAAAATAGAAACCGGCCTGGATGCTGATGTCAATGGAACTTTAGATGCCGGAGAGGTGAATGTAAGCCAGACGCAGTATGTGTGTGATGGGATAGGAGGTTTGATAGGAGGAGTTGGGTTTAATCATTTTTTTCCTGATGGATTTCAAAATGCTTCGAAAATTAGTCATACAATAGTGCCAATGTTCTCGTCTGGTTCAACATTTACAACAACACCATACACCGTTCCTTCAGGTAAAAACCTGTATATCACAACCATGACTCACTTTATGAGATGGAGTTGTACGGGAAATGGAATTAAGGTTAATAACGTTCTTCTTTGGAATGGTGGTTGCCCCTCAGTTAACAGCGATGCAACCACCCAAACACCATTCATAGTTGGTGAGAATATGGTTGTAACTGTCACCATGACAAATAGTTGCTCTCCTTCTTTAGTTTGTTCTGGAGAGGCAAGATTTACTGGGATTTTGGTAGATAAAAATGTTGACGTTATTCTGCAAAACAATTCCTATACAGTTCCGTCTGGATTTCTATTTATTAAAGTTGGTACATCAACTTTTCCAACGGTTTATACCGCAGGTCAAACGGTGCCAGCTGGAACAAATGGATACATAATTCCAAATTAAAAATATATGATAGAAAGAGAAACTGAATTGAAAAAGATATTTACCACTATTACATTATTTATTTTAAAAAATAATTGCAGCCTAGATTGTAATAAGATCAGAGATCAATTATTCATGTTGGATTTCTTAAATCTTGATTTTCTGAATCCCAAGCAAGTTTTCATCTGTTTTAAACATCTCGTTAATTTACATAGTAGTGGAGAAATACCTGTAAATGTATTTTGGATTTCATGCGCAGATATTGGACCGAAAGATAAGAACATTGTTCCAGGTCATTTCAGAGAAAATATGTATAATATTTTCACGAGTATAAAACAAAGTGGATTTGATCTTGATATGCATCTATCAGAAATAATAGATGAAGATATTTGGTTTTTTGTTCTATTTAAAAAGAAAGAAGGGGATAAGGAATATTTTAGTGCTATTCTGCAAGTAGTAAAAAATCATAACAACCTTATTTCTTTCGAAGAATTGATAAAAAACTGATTTTACATATGTGTATTCACCTGCCCCCACTCCGCAAGATATGTCATCCTGCGGTCAACGAATCGTTGTTTTTGCCTAATTCATGAATGAGATGCTTATGATTTCGAAGGATAGCATATCCTTCGAAACTTCAAGTGCTGAATGACTGTATTTATCCTTCATTCAATTTTTCCAAAATAGTTGGAAGAAATACATCGAGTTTGGAAAATCCGAACCATTTTTTACCCAAATCCTTTAAGGAGGCGCCAATGTGATAAAGTTCTGTTTCGTCTAGAATTAGAAATCGGTCGTGGGCTGTTTTCAGCGTTTTAATTTCGATTCTTGGATATTGCTCGTTGTATTTCGCTACATCTAATTTCAACTCAGCAGTTATTTTTTGTGTGTAAATGGTGGCGTTACAACTTAGATTTCGTTTGCTCAACATCAACAAGGTGGATTCGTCGACATAATTGTCAATAAGCACGATGGACTTCTGAGCACTTTTAATGAGGTCGTTTGCGAAAACATACGCATCGAATAGTTGTCCTTCGAAGAAGATGCCTTGGGTGGGAAGTTCATTGGTTTTGAGTTGTAAAGAGATTTTACCCATCTCTTTTGAAAGATCCTCAAGATTATTTTCTATGCGATCCACACGTTGGTTGATTGCATAACCTTTGAGTAAGTATTCACGCAAAATAGTTGTCGCCCATATTCGGAATTGCGTGCCCTGTTTGGATTTTACACGATAACCTACAGATATAATTACATCGAGATTATAAAAAGCAACTAGTTTATCAGAATTAGCAATATGCACTTTTTGCATATTGCTTTTTTCATCAAGTTCTTTTTCTCTAAAAACATTTCTTATGTGCCTCGAAATTACAGATTGATCGCGTTGAAAAAGAATAGAGATTTGGTCCTGATTTAGCCAGACAGTTTCATTTTCTAGGCGAACTTCTATGTGTTCAGCTGCCTCATTTGGTCGGTAGATTATGATTTCATTCTTCATAGTTTACCTTAAGTTAGTGAAAATTGTCATTTGAAAAATGCGATAGAACAATTTATTCCCGCTCCGCTGGATGTGTCATCCTGCGGTTAACGAATCGTTTGTTTTAACCAATTCAGAAATAAGACACTTATGATTCCGAAGGATAGCATGTCCTTCGAAGCTGAGTCAAAAAAGCAGAGCCTTGCTCTATTAGAATTTACTGAAGTCAGAACTGCTGATGGTCGTTATAATTTCCGCAATACACTCATGATTTAATCATTGTTAGATGAATCATTCTGGAAATTGTCTAATTCCTTTTCCAATTCTTCTATGGATGGGAGTTTTGTTTTAAAATCATCCGGGATAGCTTCGGTTAATTTATACTCACTAATACCAATGGGTTTATTTATGTCTCTGAGAGAATATTCTGCTTCTATTTTATCTTTTGCTTTGCAGAGTAATATTCCAATGCTGGGATTATCGATTTCTTTTCTCAATTGTGAATCAACGGCAGAAAGGTAAAAATTCAATTTACCTGCATATTCAGGCTTGAATTTTCCTGATTTTAATTCGATTATAACAAAACATCTTAAGTCGAGATGGTAAAAAAGCAGATCGAGAAAGTAATCATTTTCACTAATTTCAATTGGATATTGCTTGCCAACAAAAGCAAATCCTTTTCCCAGTTCAAGTAAAAATTTAGTGATGTGTTTAGTCAATTCATCTTCAATGGCTTTCTCCAATGCATCCTCTTGTAATCCCAGAAAATCGAAATGATAGGGATCTTTAATAGTTTCAATGGCAAGTTTTGATTGTGCTTCTGTTAGCGTTGAATTGAAATTGTGAAGTGAACTTCCGGCCTTTAGATGATAAAAACTTTTAATTTGTACTTCAAGAGTTTCCCTATCCCAACCGTTTTTTAAACAAGCATCCACATAAAACTCAGCGACGTCAATCTCTTTTATTTTACTAACAATTAAGCGATTATGACCCCACGGAATTTGTGCCACAGTGCGTGGCACAAATTCATATTTCGAATTATAAAACAAGAACCATTGTCGAATGGCATACAAATTACGTCTTGAGAATCCCTTCATATCAGGGAATTCAGCGTTCAATTCTTTCGCAACACTTTCAACAATATTTGATCCCCACGTGTTATGTTTAGCAGCAATTTCTTTTCCTATTTCCCAATAAAGTTCGAGCACCTGGGAATTAAGTGTTGCGGCAAGCTTTTGTCTGGCTGAAATTATTGTTCGTTTCAGGTTATTGAGCCAAACATGAAACTCTCTATTAGTTGCATTATTAGTTTGCGATTTTGACATTTTTCAGATGTATTTCTTATTTAAGTTAGTGAAAAATATACTTGGAAATTTCAATTATGACCATTAAATCGCCACATAATGACCATTTTATAATCATTTTTTTAAATCGAAATCTGCAAATCAGAATTTACCTAAAGTACTTCTTCGCTCCGCTGGATGTGTCATCCTGCGGTT
>CAISOQ010000425.1 GCA_903887095.1 uncultured Flavobacteriia bacterium | reverse complement strand
TGAACTTATTGAACATTGATTGAACGTATTGAACTTTCTTTAGCTTCTCTTTTGGGCACAAAATAAGGACGCCAAAAATGACGTCCTTTTTTAAAAACTATTTGTTAAGATTACTTCTTTTTGCAGCAATCTCCTTCTTTCTTGCATTCTTTTGCCGAAGCGATGAATTTTCCATCTGGTCCGAAATGTGCAAGGCATGCAGCTTTCTCTTCTGAAGAGCAACCTTTCTCATCACACATTTTTGCGCATTCGTCTTTTGTCATTTTAGAACATTCAGACATGTCGCATTTCCCAATCATGTTTTTACCTTGACATTCCATTTTTCCTTCACATGCTTCAGATTTTTCACAATGACCAGCCTGCATACCTGTATGACATTCCATTTTTTCTTTGCATGAATCCATTCCGCATCCTGCTTCTTTCTTGTCTCCATGTCCACTGCCCAAGATTGGTGCAATTACAAGACCAATCAAACATGTTAATTTGATTAAGATATTCATTGATGGACCTGAAGTATCTTTAAATGGATCTCCAACTGTATCTCCAGTTACTGCAGCTTTGTGCGCATCAGAACCTTTGTATGTCATTTCACCATTGATTTCAACACCCGCTTCGAATGATTTCTTCGCGTTATCCCATGCACCACCAGCGTTGTTTTGGAATACTGCCCAAAGAACCCCTGAAACAGTAACACCTGCCATGTAACCACCCAACATTTCAGCGATCAACATATCATTTGAACCGTAAACCAATTTACCGATCAAAACGATTGCAATAGGGAAACCAATTGTCAAAATTCCTGGCAACATCATTTCACGCAATGCAGCTTTTGTCGAAATCTCAACACATTTACCGTACTCAGGTTTACCGGTTCCTTCCATGATTCCTGGAATTTCTTTGAACTGACGACGTACTTCGTATACCATGTCCATTGCTGCTTTACCAACTGAATTCATTGCCAATGCAGAGAAAACAACTGGAATCATACCACCAACGAATAACATTGCTAATACAGGTGCTTTGAAGATGTTGATTCCATCAATTCCTGTAAATGTTACGTACGCCGCAAACAACGCCAATGAAGTCAAGGCAGCAGATGCAATAGCGAAACCTTTACCTGTTGCAGCAGTTGTATTACCAACTGAATCCAAAATATCCGTACGCATACGAACTTCTTTTGGTAACTCACTCATTTCAGCAATACCACCAGCGTTGTCAGAAATTGGTCCGAAAGCATCGATAGCCAACTGCATCGCAGTCGTAGCCATCATTGCGGATGCAGCCAACGCAACACCGTAGAATCCAGCTAAAGCATACGATCCCCAAATTGCACTTGCAAACAAGATTACTGTTGGGAAAGTTGAAATCATACCTGTTGCTAGACCAGCAATTACGTTTGTTCCAGCTCCAGTAGAAGATTTTTGAACAATTTTCAACACTGGTTTTGTACCCAATCCTGTGTAGTATTCCGTTACAGAAGAAATTGCACCTCCAACGATCAATCCGATGATTGTAGCATAAAACACACGCATCGAAGAGATTTCTTTTGATCCTTCACCGAAGAAGTCCATGTTCATTTTTGCTGGCAACATAAATTGAACCAACACAAAACAAGAAATCGCTGTCAAAACAATTGAAACCCAGTTACCAATGTTCAATGCTCTCTGAACTTGTGCTTCTTTTGCTTCGTTGCTGCTGATTTTCACCAACATTGTACCAACGATTGAGAATATAATTCCGAAACCAGCAATTGCCATTGGCAACAAAATTGGTCCGATACCATTGAATGCATCAACGATTGCACCACCATTATCTTTAATCACATAGTTACCAAGAACCATCGCGGCCAACACTGTTGCAACATACGAACCGAACAAGTCAGCTCCCATTCCCGCAACGTCACCTACGTTATCTCCAACGTTATCTGCAATTGTCGCAGGGTTACGTGGATCATCTTCTGGAATTCCAGCTTCTACTTTACCAACTAAATCAGCACCAACGTCAGCAGCTTTCGTATAAATACCACCACCAACACGTGCAAACAAAGCAATTGACTCAGCTCCCAACGAGAAACCAGCCAACGTCTCCAAAACAACAGTCATGTCTTCTGTGTTCGTCCATTGACCTTTCATGAAGATTTGGAAGAAGATAATGAAGAAAGCAGTCAAACCAAGTACAGCAAGACCAGCAACACCCAATCCCATTACAGTACCACCACCGAAAGAAACTTTCAATGCTTGTGGCAAACTCGTACGAGCAGCTTGTGTCGTTCTAACGTTTGTTTTCGTTGCAATCTTCATCCCCATATTACCTGCCAATGCAGAAAATACAGCTCCAAAAATGAATGCTACTATTATTAATAAATGCGTTTTAACTCCTGGCAAGAATGTAATTCCAGCTAAAACAAGACTCGCAACAAGCACGAAAATTGCCAAAAGACGGTATTCAGCCTTCAAGAATGCGAGCGCACCTTCGTAGATGTAATCAGAAATTTCTTTCATTTTACCATCTCCAGCATCTTGCTTCAACACCCAAGATCTCTTGATCCACATGAAAAGTAGACCGATTACTGCCATCACAATTGGCACATAAATCATCATTGACTCCATAAAATTGATTTTTGTATAAAATTTAGTCGGGCGCAAAAGTAGAAGAATCCATGTACATGTGCAAGTTTGCGCGATTGTTTTTGAAAAAGACAGGGCTGAAGAGGAGTTAAAGAACGTTCAAAGCGTTCAAGAGTTCAATTGGTTCAAAGAAGTTCAAATGTTCAAAAGAACGTTCAAAGCGTTCAAGAGTTCAAATTGTTCAAGTCTCGACACACCTCCTGCGTCGGCACTTCAGCCGCAGCTTACAGGCGACCTAAGGCTCAATGAATGTTCAAGGGTTCAAATGTTAAATTTGGAATTGTTATAAAAAGAAATTAGATTTGATATTGATGAGAATACAAGAAGAAATAAGTCATAATATCAGCGGATTCAACAAATTGTGCGCCGATCATAAGGTGAAGTATCTCTATGCATTTGGGTCGTCAACAACCAACGCATTCAATCCTGCGAAAAGTGATATAGATTTACTTGTAGATATTGAAATAAGCGACCCACTAGAAAAAGGAGAATTACTTATTGACTTGTGGGATCAATTCGAGTTGTTTTTCAGTAGAGAAGTGGATCTACTTACTGAGGAGTCAATACACAATCCGTATCTCAGGAAATCAATAGACTCAACCAAAGTTTTACTTTATGACGGACAAAGGGAAAAAATTTCTTTCTGATGTATTAACTTCCATTCAATTCATTGAGGAGTTCACCTCGTCCACCAATACATTTGACGAATATCAATCCGACAAAAAAACCCAAAGTGCAGTTGAAAGACACTTGGCCATCATTGGTGAAGCAATAAATAAATTACGCCAAACTGAGCCTGCAATAGTGCTGGTTCACGATGTAAAAATAATTTCGCTTCGCAACCGGTTGATTCATGCGTATGATTCTATTGATAACACGATTGTCTGGGCTATTCTAAAAAACCATCTCCCATCATTGAAAATTGAGATTTCGGCTTTGCTCTAATTTGGGATAAGGAAGGTTCTAAAATGTTCAGGTCTCGATACACCTCCTGCGTCGGCACTCGACCTGCGGCTAAAATTGGGAAGCTGACCGAGTGGCCGCTTCAGCGGTTGTATCGAGGGCATGCTGGACAATGTTCGAGTCCCAGAAAATTTATTGTTTCCCAGAAACCAAACTTTTTCAGAGAGCTATGCTGCGAAGTGAGCGGAGATGCGGCTCGCGAAGACGCAGGTCGAGCAATAGCACGCAGCGAAGGTTCGTCAGCGGTGACATGCGCAGCGCAGTGAAGCGATGGCAAGCTCTCTGAAAAAGTTTAAAAGGCGTTTTTGGTTACTTTTTAGGCCTATAAAAAGTGACAAAAAAAAGAATTTTTCAATTCCTAATAAAAGAACGAGCCATGCTCGTAATAACTGAAAAATTCAATTGCGTTGTCACTTTTTTCCTTGATGCAAAAAGTAACCAAAAAAATCAAGGCTTCTCATTCAATCTCGATACAATTTTCCTGACGAAAAATCACTCGATTGCCTTCGAAGTGTGTCATTTCTTTTCGCTGAATGGTCTGAAAAATCACTCGATTGACAGCTGACCGAGTGGCCGCTTCAGCGGCTGTATCGAGGGCATGCTTCGAAGTGAGTCATTTTTCACTCTTCTGAATTCGCTAAAATGTCGATGATCTCCGATGGAGCTTTCTCCATTTTTAAGCGTTTCAGT
>CAISOQ010000424.1 GCA_903887095.1 uncultured Flavobacteriia bacterium | reverse complement strand
GCGAAATATGCATCCATAAACTCATCTGGTGTCATAATTGGTATACCCAATTTCCTAGCCTCCGCAGCTTTTCCTGTATCTTCATCTTTCGATTTTGCCACTACTACAGCCGTATTTTTGCTTACAGAACTCCCTAAGCTCGCCCCTACACTCTTCAAGGCGTCTTTTATCGCGTCATCACGAACGCCGGTCATAACCACTGATTTTTTATAAAGGGGATGAGATGTATCTTGAACCACTGGTGAAACACTTGCAGCTTCACCTAATTTATTTTCAATCCCTGCCTCTTGCATAAATGCTAAGAAATCCGGGATTTTTTCAACAAAAGCCTCGGCTGATTTTTTCGCCATCCCTTTCACTTCAGTAACCTTTTTGATTTTCTCTCCAGGTGATTCAGATGAAACTAAAATAGTTGGATACATTTCAAGAATAGGTTCGATTTTCTTTTCGCTTATTCCGCGTCCGAAAATATTCGATGCAGACATTAAAACGACCAATGGTGCCTTTTCTACACCAGCGTGGATGCCTTCATAAATCTTGGTCGCTAATTTGTCTTTGAATCCTTCCACTTTTAATAAATCCTCCTTAGACATATGAATAATTTTCGGAACACTATCATAACCCGCCGCTACAATTCGTGCTACATTTCCGCTGCTTAATCCATCTACTCCAATGCCTCTGAAAAATCCAGTAATATTTTTCTCTAAAACAGTGATATTCGAACCCACATCTTCCAACATAACATCAATATGAGTGTCATTCCATTTGTAAGGGACATCCGGCATTTTTGCTTCTGCAGCGGGCACGGTTACACCACGAATATGCGGTATAACATCTCCACTTCGTATGATTTGAATTAGAGCACCAATACCTATTTTATTCTGTTCTATAAAAGCGCCATTAAAACCAGTTGCATACTCAATGGTTACACCACCCAATTTAATGGGTTCAATTTGTACTCTCGGTTTCAAATATCCATCTTTACTCGGGGTCCAAATAACATTCACCACTTTTGCCTCAGCTAATTGATCGGAAAGCACCATTTTAAATGCAAAAGCGTGGTCTGGATTTCCGGATTTTCTGGAATAAACACGATCATCTGCCACAATAATTCCATCTATTTCATAAATGTATGATTGTCTCCATTCCATTAAAAGGTCAGATAGCATATTATTTGTAACATCAGATACTTTTTTATGTTGTACTGTTTCAAATCCGCCGCTTATAAGTCGGTCCATTTGCTCGGATGGTTTTAATTCGGGCTTGATAACTTCATAACACACGAAATGCAAATCTTTTGCCTTTTCATCAATATTTTGGCGATTCACAATACCGGCCACAAGATTACGAATATTTGCAAATTTAGATGCGTGTTTTTCAGCAAAAACCGTTTTTGGCATGATAAACTCTCCACGCACTACGATTCCTTTTGTTTTTGGTAAGTTCAAGAAAGGAATTAAATGACTCACATCTTGACCTACTTTACCATTTCCTCTGGTATATAATTTGGCAACAGACCCCTCCGTGGTGTAAAGGCCACTGACACCGTCTAATTTACATGACAATACATATGGACCCGTGTATTTATGTTTCCAAGCGTCTAAAGCACCTGAATCAGGTTTAATTTTATCCATGGAAGCCATTTCGTATGGTAAATCCACCTTGTTTTTTTCGATAGGAGCGCCAATTTGTTTGAAAATCGGATTTTGCGGATATTTACTTTCCATGTATTCTCTCACTATGTCATATTGCATATCATTCATTAAAGGCTCTTTATTGTAATGAAACGCCTTATCACATTCTGTAACTATAGATGCCAATTGATCTTCCGAGAGATGTTCTAAAACTTGAATACCCATTTTTTTGAAAGCTACTATTAATTCCATTACATCAGGCGGGGTTGCGCTTTTTTTACCTAATTCAACTATTTCGCCTGCGTCTTCACCGATAGACAGTTTAACCTTCTTTTTCTTTTCTTTTTCTTTTTCTTTTCCATTTTCTTTTTTATCGGCTTTTGGTGTGCGTGGTTTTCTTGGTTTTTTTGTTTCCTTTGTTTCCTTTGCATCCATGATTGAAGGAATAGATATAATTTCTTTTATACCCAGGCCAGCATTTTTCATCTAATATTTCTTTTGTAATTTTATCAACTAAAGTTTCTTCAAACTTTGG
>CAISOQ010000423.1 GCA_903887095.1 uncultured Flavobacteriia bacterium | reverse complement strand
CCCTAGTTTTGCTTTAAAATTCGGTAAACTATATAATTTTTGGTCTATTGTGGATAGCAGAGGTATTGGAATTGAAGGATTTAGAATGCCGAAAATAGAAGATTTTCAAAAAATAAAAGATTTTTTGGGCGAAGATTCAGGTAGAAAACTAAAGTCCAAAAATGAAGTAGGCGATCCGAATAAAATCAATTGGAGCTCGGCAAGTGGCACTAAAAAGGGAAATGATGCCATAAAATTTAACGGATTGCCATCTGGTAATGGAGTAGCTTACAATCAACAAATTTATGGTATGGCATATGACGCGTGGAACAAATATGCCATATATTGGGTCGACAATTCAGAATTAGTTTACGACCATGAAAACCAACAACTCGATCCGTTAGTTGCATGTCTTCATTATGGGCAAGATGATTTATTTGTTGGAAATTTCTCTAAAGTTCCCGGTTGGATGGGGGCAAAATCCTCCTACGCAATTTCGATACGTTTATTAAGGGATTTGTAGTTTGCAATTAGATGACTGATTGACAAAAGAGAAATTTAATAAATCACCTTATTGATGAATGAGAAAAATTAAATCGTCAAGAAATAATATCCAAATTTGTTGCTGTATTTTTTACAGCATCATTGATGGCAATCTGCATTTGGAAAGAAATTAGATATAAATAATTCTAACCTGTAATCCACTTATAGACCCAATAAGCACCCATAAACCACAATACTGTGGCTCCAATGCCCAGGGAGAGAAGAAGAATAAAATTCTTTTTCTTTTTATCTTTTTTTGTAAATTCTGTTTTATCAAGTATCGGAGTAAGTTCTTCTGCAATCTTGCTCCAGGATGTATTTGTGCTCATCGTTATAGTCTATTGTTGTTTTTAAAGTCTTTTATCACAGTCATTTTTGCCGGTCCCATGCTTGGGAATGCATCGATTGTGCCGTTTGGAGTATCAGCAAGATTTTTTACCGTCGTAATACCGTTGTCATTCAAGATTCTTAAAACACTGCTTAATTCATCAAAGTTTGACAGGTCTTTGCCTAAGAAACGCAGATGCTCCTGCCATTCAGCCTCTTCTCTCGCTTCTCTTGCTGCATCAGCTGCTGCTTTCGCACGTTTTTCTTCTTCTTCTTTATCCAATTTACCTTTAATTCTTGCGTAAGCGGAAGGATATTTGTTTTTGTCAATCCAAGTAAGGGCCTTTTTATATTCCCCGATGTATTCAATGTAGACACCTTTAATGTATTCAAAGTCTACTTTACTGGGACATTCTCCGTAGAAATCCAAGAATAAGGACGCCAATTGTGACGCCTTCTGTTCAGTATTCGTTCCCGTCATAAAGAACAAAGCATGACAAATACTGAAAGCTATTTCCGCATCAATGGGTTCTTTTTTATAATTGGTCTGTGATGCTAGCTCAAGAACTTCTGAGTATTTGCTGTTTTTCCGTGCATCAATCACTGCACGTTTAAGTTCTTCATTGGTCATTTGTAGTCTGTTTAATTAGTAGTCAATCAAATATAAACTATTTTTTCAGTTTAAATTTATAAACGAAAAAATGTTGTAATTACTTATGGATTGTGCAATTGCAGCTACTGTAATTTCATTATATTTAAATCAGAAATTTAATCGACTATGACAATTGACAAATCCGCCTTGCTTGTTGCAAATTCGATCATTCGTGTGGTTGGTGTGTTTGAAACGACAGCCAAAATGAAGACTGTAACAGCAAAATTCACAAACGCGGACTATGAACGTGAAGTGATCACAAATCCTGCTGCAGTGAGTCATTTTAAAAATTACTGGTATCCAGATTTTAGGGATATCTATTTTTTAAAGAAAGAGGATACGAGTGCAAAGATTTATTCAAAGCAATTGCAGCAAAAAGTTGATTTTGTGGTTCGCACCAACAGGGAAACGGGCGAACAAATAATCCTGAATGCCACCTTGAATTCAGTAGAACTTTTCCTTTTTGAAGACCAACTGAACTTTTTCACTATTGAATTATCCATAGACGAAAAATTGCTGTCAGCCTATTCAGACCTTACCTTCTGTGCACGGAATTTTGATACCAATGTTAAATCAGAAAATGGGGATGTTAAATGGGTAAACTGGATCGAGAAAAACATCTTGTGCGGGATAAAAATCAGTGCAGATTCTTCTAAAGGCAAAGTCAAGGTTGACGACTATTCAGGTTCAAAATTCAAGTTGTTTACCATATTGGATATGGAGCAATCTCTTGATCAAGCAACACGGTTAGAGCTCCTGTACGACATGGGGTGTGTCGCGCCAGTTGGTTCTGCAGGAGGGAATAGCCCTTTTACACCAAGCGATTCTTACTTCGATGAACTAATGGAGAACAAAATATCTGTTTTCAATAACTACGATATTCTGCCATTATTTGATTCGTTTACAGTGATCGGTGATCAGTTGCTCGATGCCAATCCACAACATTTTAGGAACATCACCTGGTCTCAATCCTATTTTAGAATCTACATACACAACTTGTTTATAAAGTTCAATCTATTCCGTTACAATTCTGAAATGGTAAATGATTCAGTTGCCGTGAGGGATGAGTTTGAAACTTTTTTAAACAACTATAACCTGAGTCATATCTCCTACAATTTCCTACCAAACTTAATGTACCAGAAGCACAGAGCTAGTTTGGATATAGATACAGAGTTAGAGAAATTTCAAGACAGGATCAATCGCATATCTCAAGCCATTCTCGAAGAAAAACAAAGCAGATCCAACCTTTTGCTGGGTATTGTTGGTCTCGTAACGTCGCTTAGCAGTGTTGAACCTGTGCTTTCGGGTATTAATGATTTTCAAAAATACACAGGTTTGAATCATGCCATTTATTACACTTTATTAGGAATTATTGTCGTTTCAGCCGGCATTCCATTACTAATGTTCTTGTTTCCTGATAAAACCAAACAGATCAAACGAAAATGGCGGGAAAGAAAAAATTGATACTTACAGACCAACGAATTATACATTTGCTAAGACACTTTAGTGAAATTGATATTTCGTACAGGCTAAATTTACATGCTTTGGGGTTGGATGATGCAGCTATTACGGAAGCATGCTCGTTGACGGGTTCAAAGTTTGATGCGTCTCACGTATTAAATCCTGAGCAACTTCTGCAATTGATTGAGAAAGGTACTCTGGTAAAGGAAGTGAAACAACCAAATGGGAATACTGCTCGATCGGTGGAATTTGACATGCCAATTGGTACCGAAGGAATTGTAGCGTTGGATGAGTTGTCACACGATGAAAGGAAGCACATCAAGGAGGCGATGCGAAATGGCCTGCATTTAAAAGCGGTTCGGTTGTCTGAATTGAAAAAAACCAATCGACTGACGTATGTCGTAAATGGTCAAAATGAAATTGTTACTGCTTTCCCGGGTCGATATGCGCCACCTTTTCCGGAAATGCCTTTTGATGAAAAGAAAAATGCAACTGAATTTTGGTTGAACCATGTCTTTGTTGAACTTACTTAACCATATGAAAAAACTTTTTTTCATTTTAATCTCATTTGTTAGTTGTTTCACAATCAACAGTCAAGTTCTAAACATTGATCGCGAAAACGGACAAGATACGGTGAAGAAGAAATTTCGCTGTTCTTTCAACTTTTCATTCTCAAGTGATAAACAAAAAAAGAACATTGTTGATTTTTCAAATACAAGTGAAATGGATCTTTTCGTAAAGAAGGATCGATTGTTTATCTTTTTAGGTCAGTCTGAATTTACATTTAATGGTCCGGCAGTCATTGAGAACAATGGCTTTTTTCAATTGCGTTTCAGGGACAATGATACCCGTAAAATCTACCCGGATCTTTTTGCACAATACCAATGGAATGGGGTGCAGGGAATGGAGCATCGCGCCCTTGGTGGTATGAATGCGCGCATACGCTGGATGGAAAAGAAAAAATCTGACCTTTATACGAGTATTGGGGTATTTTACGAATCAGAAAAATGGAATCCTTTCCTTTCCGCCTATAGTTTTTCGCAAGATTCTTTAAGCATAGTAAACAGAAATATTTTCCGATTGAACCTTGCGGCTAAATTTGCGCTCAAAATTGCCAAAGGTGTTGATTTTTCAGGTTCGTCGTTCGTACAATTTCCTTTAAATAGCTATTACTTAGAGCCCAGGTGGTTTTTTGATAGCAACCTGAATTTTGAAGTGAATAAAAACTTGAATTTCATTGTCCACTATGACCACAATTTGGATCATTACCGACCATTGCCAATTGACGCTTACTATTACAACGTATCAGTTGGAATTCAGTTGAAATTTTAGTAGCAGATTTAAATTACTTATTCAATAAGTTTTCAGCTTTTTCGATTCGTTCTATGAGTTCAGTTTTCTGCGACCTCCAACTTTCTATTTCTGACACCTCATCCCAAGCATCTGGATTTTCAGATTTCGACTCGCCCGATAAGTTGATATCATCACTGGATTTTAAAGCATAT
>CAISOQ010000422.1 GCA_903887095.1 uncultured Flavobacteriia bacterium | reverse complement strand
GAAATAGATTCCTTTAAAAGAACATTTCTTGAATACAGTCGTGCTAATGACCTATTTGGCAAGTTAGACGCAATTGAAAATTTAGCACGCGGATTTTATAATAATAAAAAATAGTAAGTTATGAAAATTCTAATTTATTTAAGCCTTTTTATGTTTTGTGCCTTACAAGGTTATGGTCAAACAAATGAAAATGAATGGTTAAAAGAATTAACGAAACTTCAAAATGAAAATAGAAAATTGATAAAAGATTCAACAAATCTTCAAATTAAAATTATATCATCTGTTTCGAAAATAGATTCGCTAAAAAATGTAATCAAAGCATTGAATAAGGAATATTCAAATTATCCTGACGATAAAATAAGGTTAGATAAGGAAATAGTAAAATTAATTGAAAAAATTGAAAGTTTAGAAAAAGGTCGTTTAAAAAAGGAGAATGATAGTTTAAAAGTTCAGCTATCAAAACTAGAACAAGAGGCTAAAAGGAAAGACAGTACTATTTTCCAGGCAGAATTGAACTATAAAGAAATTATAGATAACCATAGTAAAGACTTGGAAGCCAAAAAAAATGAGGGAATGCAAACAATTAGAAATCAACTAATCGATTTCTACAATAAACCTTTCGAGGAATTAGTGGGAATCACCTCATTAAAGACCATTCAGCGTGATTTAAAGATTTTGGAGAATGAGGCAATTCAAGAAAAATTAAAAAGCCTTCAAATCTACCATGAGTCCAAACAAGCACTGTCCGAAAAATACAACGAAACACGGGTTAAAGAAATTGTCGCTCAATTAAACTCATTGGACAAAAATAAGGCTATCCAAAACCTTACTGAGCTGCTAGAAAACTACAAGTATCGTTCTCAATTCTTGCAGCAAGCGCTAGTTGATATAATTAGGGTAGATTTAGAGGAAGGTGAAAGAGATAATAATAAGCTGATTCGACCTACAAAATTTGTTGGGATTCCTGGAATCACGAAATCGGAAACCATACCAGCCGTAAAAGATTCCACTAAATGAGTACTAGGAAGTTTTAAAAAATTCAATTGCAATTGCCATTTCTTAAATTCCATTAACCAATTCACAGGCATCAAAATGATTACTGGTGCTAACCATATCCAATTGGCATTAAACTCCAAACGGATAGGCATTCTTTTAACTTGGTAAAGAAATAATAGGAAAAACACTCCAAACAAAATAGTATGCAAGGCTATTTTCGAACGAGAAGACAAACTAAATGACACTATTTCTTTTTTACAAAAATACACTTTCAAGAAACATAAAAATCGTATTTGAAGTTGATTTTTTGATCGTATAGAGCATCTATCAACTCATTAACAAGCAGTTAATCAAGTTAAAAAAAATTCCGATATTTGAAAAAAATTAGTTTATGGTGTTTTTTCGCTGGCTTTTTGTTATTTGTTTGCTGTTTCAATTAGATTTACACGCCCAAACCTTAGTTTTTGCTGAATTAACTGGTTCTCCAACAATGAACACAACAGGTTGGAATTTAGCAGGAGCATCCTATACGGGAGATACAGGAGGTGATGCAAATGCAGATAATGATGAATTGATTTTAACAGATAATATTGGTAATTCAAGTGGCGCCATATTTTATAGTCAACCTCTAGATTTAGCAACTTGTTATGAATGGAACGTTCAATTTGATTTCCGCATGGCGGATGGAAACAATGCTGACGGAATTGCTTTTTGCTTTTTGGATGTACCACCAACGGGATATGTAAGTGGCGGAGGGGTTGGAATTCCATCTACAGCCAATGGAGTAAAAGTTGTTTTTGATTCATATGATAATGGGTGTGGAATGAATCCCGAGATCCAAATAATGAATGGGCTTGGTTACAATGAATGTGATCCCAATGTTATTCGTGTCACAAATACAAGTGGAGGAAATTTAGACTTCATAACCGATGCCTCATACAAAACGGCTATTATTAATTATAGTTATGGAAGCCTTACCGTAAATGTAAATGGTCAGCAATATTTAGTGGGAAACTATAATTTAAATTTTGTTGGCTACTTAGGATTTACAGCAAGTACGGGTGGGTCCAATGATAGGCATTCCATTCGCAACGTAATAGTTTCTGCTGATGTAGCCACTTCAGATGCAGGAATTGACGTATCGACTTGCACAGG
>CAISOQ010000421.1 GCA_903887095.1 uncultured Flavobacteriia bacterium | reverse complement strand
TCATGGTGGTGCAGGCACACTTGTAAAAGGAATGATGACTCCAGAAAAGGAGAAGGCTTATAAACAAGCATTGAATGACGCATTAAACGCAGGTTATGCTCTTCTTGAAAATGGAGGGACAGCAATGGATGCCATTGAAGCCGCTGTGATGTCTCTTGAAGATTGTCATCTCTTCAATGCTGGAAGAGGAAGTGTATTTACCTCAGCTGGCACACACGAAATGGATGCCTCGATTATGGATGGTCAAACTAGAAAAGCTGGAGCCGTTTCACTCATTACAGGAATTAAAAATCCGGTGCGACTAGCGCGTGATGTAATGGAAAAAAGTGAACACGTATTCATGGCTGGAACTGGAGCAATGGAATTTGCAAAAATGAACGGTCACGAGGTTCTTTCTGCAGATTACTTCTATGATGAATTTAGACACAATCAATGGCTTGAAATAAAAGAATCGGAATCTTTTCAATTAGATCATGCGGCAAAAAAAGATTCTAAGTTTGGAACTGTTGGTGCCGTTGCTTGTGATCAATATGGGAATATTGCTGCAGCAACTTCAACAGGTGGCATGACGAATAAAAAATATGGCCGCGTGGGAGACAGTCCGATGATCGGTGCTGGAAATTATGCGAATAATGCAACTTGTGCTGTATCATGTACAGGAAGTGGAGAATATTTCATTCGCGGTGTTGTGGCTTATGATGTTGCCTGTTTAATAGAGCACAAGCATTATAGTCTGCAGGAAGCAACGGAAGAAGTTATCCAAAAACGCGTGCTTGAATTAGGTGGAGATGGCGGCTTAATTGCCGTAAATTCCAGTGGTGATGTTTCGTTTTCATTTAATACGGAGGGAATGTATCGGGGCTATAAAAGTTCAGATGGGAATGAAAGTGTAATGATCTATAATGATTGATTCTATTTATTCACTTCCTAGCAATTGAAAGATGAAAATTACTGTTGAAACAACCATTAACTCTCCTATCTCCAAAGTTTGGGATTATTGGACCCACCCTGAACACATCGTCAACTGGAATTTTGCATCAAGTGATTGGCATTGTCCTGAAGCTGAAAACAACTTAGAGGTTGGGAAGGGTTTCAAAAATGTAATGGCTGCTAAAGATGCATCAATGTCTTTTGAATTTTGTGGAATCTATCAAGAAATAATTCAGTTGAAAAGTCTCCAATATATACTTGAAGATAATCGTGTAGTATCTGTGACATTTAAAGAACATGGAAATGAAACAATAGTTACCGAAACGTTTGATCCTGAAAATGAAAATCCATCAGAAATTCAAAAAGCTGGTTGGCAAGCAATTTTAGATAATTTCAAGAAATACGTTGAGATGGCCTAAATCAAAGGCGCGCCAATTGGCAGAACACTGATTTTTCGTGTGCTTATTTCAAACTTATCCCCATTTGAAAGAACATGCGTAACCATATTCGTCAACGTCATAGGATCACCTTCTTTCAAAATCTCCTCATTATTATGAGTAAGGTTACGACCATCGAAAATGATAACCATTCCAGAACCTATTACTTCAAATTCATTGTTATTGGTAATAATCAACCCAGTATCTTCTGCTAAACCGATCCCAATCAATTTAGGAAATTTTGCAACAGCTTCAGTTAATCGTCCGAAGCGACCGCGCTGAATAAAATGAGAATCGATAATTAAAGTTGGTGTAAAACCCATTCCCTCACCCATTCCAACAACTCCTTTTCTGAATGATTCAGTCGTATTTCCACCTGTTATCATCCGCGACGACATACACATCGCTCCAGCACTTGTGCCAGCAATTACGAAATTTTCATTCATATACTTATGTAAAAGTAAATGATGAATAGTCGTCTCACCTATTTTTTTTGTAATCTGTGATTGATCTCCTCCTGAAAAAAGAACAGCGTCCGCATTTTTGATTTTCTCAACATTCTCAGGTTCCTCAGAATGAGAACGGTCACGTATATCAACAACATGAATATTCGTGCAACCCAGAATCTCAAAAGCACTCTGGTAATTTTCAATTACTTCATCAGGAATACTTGACGCTGTTGGAACAATTACAATGTTTGCATTTTCTCCGCCAGCTAATCGAACTATGTGTCGAAGAATTCCGTTTTCTATAAACTCAAGGGTGTACATTTCATTTTCATCAATCCCTTTGTCTTCATTTCCTCCGATTGGAATTAAGATACCTTTTGCGTAGGCGTTGATCATTGAACTAAAAATTTATTATTGTCGTATTGTAAATTTAAACTTAATTCAAATAAAAAGTAATTATATTTAAAAAAAACAAAACCAAACTTTTCAACTTTCATTAACATTTGCTTATGAGAATACGGGAAATAAATGCTATGCGAGGGCCAAACTATTGGTCGGTTAGAAGACATAAATTGATTGTAATGGTGCTTGATTTGGAAGAAATGGAAGAACTTCCTTCAAACAAAATCCCGGGTTTCAGGGACCGTTTACAAAATATGTTCCCAGGTATGTACAGTCACCGCTGTTCAGTTGGTGAACCAGGTGGATTTTTCCAAAGAGTTGATCAGGGAACTTGGATGGGGCATATAATTGAACACATTGCGCTGGAAATTCAATCCATGGCCGGCATGGAAGTTGGATTTGGAAGAACGAGAAGCTACGGAGAAAAAGGCGTTTATAACGTAGTATTCGCTTACCATGAGGAAGAAGTTGGAAAATATGCTGCAAAAGAATCGGTAAAAATTTGTCAGTGTATAATCGACGGCACGTCTTATGACTTGGATGCTGCAATTCAGGAAATGCGAGAAATTCGAGAAGATTATCGCCTTGGACCAAGCACAGGATCAATAATTGAAGAAGCTGAAGCAAGAGGTATTCCTTGGATCCGTTTAAATAAATATTCACTCTGCCAACTTGGTTATGGTGCAAATCAAAAAAGAATTCAAGCAACAGTTACGAGTGAGACCAGCAGTATTGGCGTCGAATTAGCCTGCAACAAAGAGGACACAAAATTTTTACTTGAACAAGCGCAAGTACCTGTCCCACGTGGTGAGATTATTCGTCGTGAAAGCAGCCTGGAAGAAACTTGCAAATATGTCGGATTCCCTTTGGTTGTTAAACCAGTTGATGGCAATCATGGCCGTGGAATCACAGTAAATATTAATTCTTACGAAGATGCACTGGTAGCTTTTCAAGCGGCGAAAAATGTATCCAATTCTATCATTATTGAAAAATACATTACCGGTGTTGATTACCGTTTATTAGTTATCAATCATAAATTGGTTGCAGCCGCACTTCGGACACCTGCACATGTCATTGGTGATGGGAAGTCTACTATTCAGCAGCTTATTGATGTTGTAAACAGTGATCCTAGAAGAGGCTTCGGACATGAAAATGTATTAACAAAAATAACAGTAAACGATCTAACACTGGGTCTGATTACTTCTAAAGGTTATACGTTAGAAACAGTTATTGAAAACGGTGAAATGCTTATTCTAAAGGATACAGCAAATTTATCTACAGGAGGTACGGCAGAGGATGTGACAGATTTTGTTCACCCTGCTAACATTTCAATGGTAGAGCGGATTTCGCGCATCATCGATCTAGACATCTGCGGTGTTGACATCATGACTTCTGATATAACTAAGCCATTGAAAGAAACTGGAGGTGCTGTTCTTGAAGTAAATGCTGGTCCAGGATTCAGAATGCACCTAGCTCCGGCTAAAGGATTGCCAAGAAATGTTGCTGGACCAGTGATTGACAAACTTTTCCCAACAGGCAGCAATGCAAGAATTCCAATTGTTGCAATAACAGGTACCAATGGTAAAACCACCACTACCCGATTGATTTCACACATCATGAAATTAAAAGGATACAGAGTAGGCTACACAACAACAGACGGAGTATATATTCAAAATCGTTTGTTAATGGAAGGTGATTGCACAGGCCCTGCAAGTGCTGAATTCGTACTGAAAGATCCTACCGTAAATTTCGCAGTATTGGAATGTGCTCGTGGAGGGTTACTTCGCGCCGGTTTAGGATTTAAAAACTGTGATGTAGCAATTGTTACGAATGTTGAGGCTGATCATTTAGGCTTAAAAGGTATTCATACAATTGAGCAATTAGCAAAAGTGAAAGGCGTCGTTCCAGAAACTGTACTTCCTGGTGGGTATGCAATTTTAAATGCAGATGACGATTTAGTTTACGAAATGCGTCGAAACCTTACTTGCAATGTAGCATTATTCTCCTTAAACGAGGAAAATCCACGAATTAAAGCATTGCAAAGAAAAGGTGGAATTACAGCCATCTACGAAAATGGTTACGTAACGATATGCCGCGGTGAGTGGAAGATGCGTGTTATGAGAGCTGAAGAGATTCCATTGACGTATGGTGGCAAGGCGGAATTCATG
>CAISOQ010000420.1 GCA_903887095.1 uncultured Flavobacteriia bacterium | reverse complement strand
TTCCCCAGTTATTGGATGTGCTGTTTAAGACAAGGGAATTGACCAACAACAGGATTTCACAATTTCTGGATAAGGGTATGAGCAACGAAGCCCAGGATCTTATTTCTGAATACAAATCGTTTTTCAATGAAGAACCTAAGGATCTCACTATTTTTGCAGAAAGATTGAAAAGAATCCAACTAAATCGTACTATTTCACAAGGAAATGCTTCAGTTGTAGACAAGTTGAAAAAGTATCATGAAATGTTATTAGAAGGGTTGATTACCCAAGATGATTTTAACATGATCAAAAAGGAAATATTAAATGGTTAATTTATAGTTCAGTTGTATAGATTTATCCAACTGAAATTATATATTTGAATACCATTAACATTGAATTTGCTACAACATCTGTCATTTAACGGTCAAAAAGTGGAATACCTGCTGCATGGTCAGGTGTTAAAGCTGAATTATGTCTTTTCAAGAACACTTTTTGTTGTTGTGAAATACAACAATGGAACGTCCTTTTTTCGTCGGTTTTATTTTAAAAAAGCAAGCGGTACGTTCGAAAATGTAACAAATGCGTACAGTCCGCAAATTGTTTTCATTGCCTTTGGCTGGGGTATTAAAAGGTACAAGCAGCAATTTAAAATCAATTTTTTGAATACGGTTGTTAGGGAAATGAGACCACGCCAATTGTCTTCAAATGTTGCGCAAAGAATGGATGTGAATGCAAAAAATGTTTATTTGAATCAGATTGCTTTTAGTGTTGAAAGCACGAAAGTTCAACCAAACTTAATCACGACTTTTACAAGTGTCGATTTAGATACGAATTATTTATCCTTTAAAACAGCAGTGCATGCAAAGTCCGAATTATCTGAATGAAAATCCAAGCCGTGTAACACGCTTTCTATGGTGGTGTGCTGGAGCTGATGCTTATTTCTTGAAACAATCTCCGATGCAGGATCGTGTAAAATATGCCGGAATTGGCGGAATTGTATTTTGCACCGGACTCTTGGCAGCCGTGTCTGGCGGGTATGCGTTCAATACCATATTTGGTCCTAAGGGAGATGCAATAGATGATACTGCGTTGACAATTGGAACGCGCATTGGCGCATTGATTTTTGGACTTATTTGGGGGACGATCATCTTTAATCTTGATCGTTTCATCGTTTCAAGTACAGGAAAAGGGGATGGAACGGATAAAATTACCTGGAAAGAAGTAGGGCAGGCCTTGCCACGTATCATTATTGCCTTGATACTTGGTTTCGCTATTTCTGCACCTCTGGAAATCAAGATATTGGAATCTGAAATTAATTCTGAATTAAGCAAATACCAGCAGGAATATACGGAGGAGTTGAATAAAACAACGGATATTGTTTTTAAACAGAAACTGGCAAAACTTGAAAAAGATAAGGCCGAGTATGAAGTGAAACTTACAGGCTACGAAAAAGAACTTAAAGTTTTTGATGATGAAATAGATGATCTTGTTGCCCGTCAGCAGGCAGAAATGCAGGACAAAAGGGCTTATGGTTTTGGTCCTGTTGCCAAAAAAATGCAAAGTGATATTGACACCAAACGGGCCGAAAAAGATAAATATGTAGTCTTGAAAGCGGCGGAAGTAAAGGGGTGGCGAAAGCAGCTGAATTTCAATGATGACCAGATCAACAAACAATCGGATGATTTGCGAAAAGCATACAAAGACAATGAAAAGAAAGCGCATGGATACGATGGATTGTTGAAACGTATTCAGATCAGTCATGAAATAGGAGGTGTGATTCCTTGGATTATTTTAGCGGTATTCCTGTGCATTGAAATGGGGCCAATTTTCTTTAAAATGATGATGAACAAAGGCGTTTACGATTACATGGTGGAAAACTATAATTTCAAGAAGAATGTTGAAAATGGTATCTACCGCGAGGACAATATGTATGAAGGAGTGAATGGTTTGATTTACATGGAGAAATGGAATTACTTGGAGGTGGAATTGGCCAAGGATGAAAAAATGAAAAAGATTGCTGAACAAGCCAAGATTAACGGAGAAATTATTGCTAAATGGTCAGAAAAAACCATGGCAGACGTAAAACAAAATCCGACAGCCTTTTTTACCGAAGGCAAAGACAGCGAACAATCTAATAACGCTTAGATTTTGTTGGATCGAGGTGTCATAAAATTACTGGGACTGGAATCTTCAGTCTACGAATCAATTGGGAGTGGTGAAAAGTCACTTTACAGATTGGTACTCATCTGTTTTGTTGCCCTATTTGTTATTTCCATGATTTCAGGTTATTACCTGGCCTTTTTATTGACATCAAACCATTTCTATTCGCTTGTTCTCGGAGCATTTATAGTATTTGTGGTGACATTCGTTTTTCGATTTTCACTGATAATTATCCGCAAACCTATTTCAGCGCCTGAATCTGAAGTACTTGAAATTTCAACAAAATCAATCGCATCTGTGCCAAATAAAATTCTCGAAAAATTGAAAGGTATTCGTTTTTCGGCAGATGGCGCAATTCCTGGATTTTCACCGCTACTAAGATGTGTGTTTTTAGGGATGTTTGCATTGGTTGTTTTATTCCCTTTTGCTTCGTTTTTACATCCGGTTGAAGTTGAAAATATAATGGAAGTTAAACGCAAAGAAGTAATCAAGGATTTTAAGAAACAGCAGCAATTTCAGCGCGACAAACTAAGTAGGGAAGAATTAGCCATTCGGGCCGATTTGATGCGCAAGATAAATTTGGGTCAGCGAACACTTTCAAAAAACAGTTTCAGTTTACGAAAAGCTAAATCTGACCTGGAGAAATCATCAATCTTTTATCAAAATGAAAAGAAAGCTTTAAAAATTGAGCAACATGCTGAAATGAAAACCTTTAGAATTAAAATTTCAAAAAAGTTCTTTCCGATGTTGATCTTCCAACATGCACATAGCTTTCGGTCTTTTAATTCAATTGCGTTTATGATCTTGTTACTTTTTATCCTTCCCCAGCTCTTGATGGTCTTGCTGAAAACAGGCAAAAACTTTAGTTATGCAACAACATCTGCGCAACTGTACCAGCAATCTATTTTGATTGAATACGAGTCCGTGATTGACGCTGCTAATCGTGATTTGAATCAGCGATTTAAAAAGCTGGATAAAGCAATTGTTATTCAAAGCAGTTACGCGGATGCACCTTTCAATACAACGAAATCAACCTTTACGAGGAAGAAGATGACTTATCAATCATTTCTTGATTCGTTCAAAACACCAAAAACTGTTTAACTGGAGAAGAAGCTTACATATTACAAAGGTGATTTATCATGCCAATTTCAGCTTTCAAAAGCAGAGAAGCTCAATGCAACTGATTCACATGCAGGGATTATCCTTCAACCGCGATTCAGGTTGCAAAATGCGGTTGAAATAAATCCCGAAGATTACCCCAAAGATGAACAGTTGTCTCTTTTGCCGCATTTGATGCAAGAAGGCGTTTTTGATGTAGAAATTTACACAG
>CAISOQ010000419.1 GCA_903887095.1 uncultured Flavobacteriia bacterium | reverse complement strand
ATTGCCTATTACAAGAATACAGGTTCATCAACGAATCCCGTTTACACCTTCATTGACTATAATTTCTTGGATTTAAGTACTTCCTCACTTGGATTAAAAATGGCACCTACATTTGGTGACCTCGACGGAGATGGTAAAGACGAAATGATCCTAGGAAGAGACAATGGAACGTTGACTTATTTTAAAAATACAAGCACTGCTCCAGCTGTTTCATTTGCGAGTCCTATTCAAAATTACACCGACGATGCCGGAAATGTGATCAGTTCAGGTCAAGCATCTAATCCACAACTCTTTGATTTAAACAAGGATGGTTTACTCGACTTGATTGTAGGCAAAAAAACGGGAGAGTTGATGTATTATGAGAATAGCGGTTCAACTTCTAATCCATCATTTCATTTGGCAAACGACACGCTCGGAAACATCGATCTTGCAACAACTTCAAGTGATGGTTATGCCGCACCTCATTTCTTTCGCTACCAAGATACCACCTATTTGTTCCTTGGATGTGCCGATGGAAAATTGCATTATTTCAAAGACATTGACAACCACTTGGAGGAAGGCCAGAGTTTTACACTTGTTTCCGATGATTACCTTGGAATTGATGCAGGTGCCTATAGTTCCTTCTATGTGGAGGACATAGACAATGATGGTCGCCTTGATTTATTTGTGGGTCAAGATTTAGGCGGACTTTATCATTTCGAAGCGAATCCAAACAGCCAGGCAAGTCTTCAAGAATTCCAATTACCTGCGGAATTCAGTATTTACCCAAATCCCTCAGAAGGTTTATACACGATTGAATACATGAATAAAAATCCTTCAGGCTTCGTCTCGATTTACGATTTAACAGGAAAAATTGTTGCCACTTATTCGATTGATTCTAAAAAAACACAGATTGATCTTTCCAACTGTTTGTCAGGAATTTACTTACTGATTACGTCAAATGGAATTACCCGGAAACTAGTCAAACAGTAGCTTGAAACTTCCGAATATAAGTTGAATAGCCAGCTTCGTAAGTAGTTGATTGAGGTTCATCACGAAATAACCCAAACACTGTTGAGCCGCTTCCACTCATTGCTGCATAAACGGCACCCTCTTGGTATAAATTTGATTTGATTGAAGCCAATTCTGGGTGCAATGCAAAAACAGATACTTCAAAATCATTCTTCAATGCTGATTTCCAATTCTCAATTGGACCTTCAACAACATGCTGAACAGACGAATTATTGCCCGAAAACACAATTCCGGCATAAGCTTCTTTGGTTCCGACATGAATACCGGGATGAATCAATTTGATCCAATAGTCAGTCAAATCAACAGCACATGGTTTTAACACCTCACCTCTACCTTGCGCTATTTGCGCTTTGTTCTGAATAAAAATTGGGCAATCACTCCCCAGTTTTGCTGAACGTTCTTCTAGCCCCTCGATTGATAATCCCAAATCAAAAAGTTCATTCAAACCTTTTAAAACATGCGACGCATCTGATGATCCACCACCCAATCCTGCACCCATTGGTATCTCTTTCCGTAAATGAATATAGACCGGAGGCAAATCAAATTCGTCTTTCAACAATTGATAAGCTTTAATGCAAAGATTATCTTCCGAAGATCCGGGTACAACAATCCCTGTCTGATAAAATTCAAATTTTTCCGACTTAAGCAACTCCAAGACATCATACAATGGCACAGGTAACATACAGGTATCAAGCTCATGATAGCCGTCAGGCCTTTTAAACAGTACGTTTAACCCCAGATTGATCTTCGCTGGTGCAAATATTATCATAAAGCAAAAGTAGAAGAACTAAACTATTTTCGTAACTTTCGACCCTCAAATTAAAGTATTATGGCAGTTTATTTGGATTTTGAAGAGCCTCTAAAGGCATTGGAAGAACAGATCGAACAAACTAAAGAAATCGGAGAAAACACCGAAATCGACATGTCTGACAAGATCAATGAATTAACTAAAGTACTTGAAGAAAAAACAAAAGAAATCTTCACAGGATTAACTCCATGGCAGCGCGTTCAGTTGTCACGTCATCCAGACAGACCTTATACACTTGCATATATCGATGCCATTACCAATGGTCAATTCCAAGAATTACACGGCGACAGAAGTGTAAAAGACGATAAAGCCATGATTGGTGGTTTTGGTTTAGTTGATGGAAAATCGGTGATGTTCATCGGACAGCAAAAAGGTATCAATACAAAAATGCGTCAATACCGAAATTTCGGTATGCCCAACCCAGAAGGATATAGAAAAGCACTTCGTCTAATGAAAATGGCTGAAAAATTCAATAAGCCAATCGTTACTTTCATCGATACGCCGGGAGCCTTTCCAGGATTAGAGGCTGAAGAACGTGGACAAGGTGAGGCAATTGCCCGCAACATCTACGAAATGATGCGTTTAAAAGTGCCTGTGATTTGTATCATCATTGGTGAAGGTGCATCTGGTGGTGCATTGGGGATTGGTGTTGGTGACAAAGTAGTGATGTTGGAAAACACATGGTATTCTGTTATTTCACCAGAATCGTGCTCTTCTATTCTTTGGAGATCATGGGATTTCAAAGAAAGAGCTGCTGAAGCATTAAAACTGACTTCTGAAGACATGAAAAAGAACGGACTTGTTGATGATGTAATTAAAGAACCTTTAAGTGGCGCGCATCGTGAACAAAACGAAATGTTTGCAATCGTTAAAAAATCGATCAAAAAATATTTGAAAGAACTTGAGACAATGAACCCGGAAGAGCGCATCAACAGTCGAATTGAGAAGTTCAATGCGATGGGGGTTTGGAAATAATCCCCTCCAATTTTTCACTTTATTTTTAATATTTAGTTGCAGCACTGCAAACGAATTCTATTTTCGTTAAATTTGCCTTCTTTAGGCTAATCTATGTGTAGATCATTTCAACTATTTGTTCGTTCGGCATTTCCATTATTTGCTGGACTTTTAATCTCATTTGGTTCATCAGCTCAAACCAAGCTCGTTAAGGGAAAATTCATTGATCAGCGCACAGAGCGACCAATCGAGGAGATGGAACTTACCATTAAAAATGTAGCCTCCGGAAAAACGTTTACCATTGAAACAAACGATGAGGGTGTTTTTGAATTCCACAACATTCCTTTTGGCAAAAACAAATTGATGATTTCGGATGAAGATTACACACCTCAATCCTATGATCTCGAATTGATTCCTGAAAAACATGCTGACAATTATACCTACAGCATGGACAATCCATTCACTGCTTCCTTGAAAGTATCCTGGATGTTCAATTGGGGTGATCGAAAAATGAAAAATGCTGAAGGCAAAGAATATGTGAAAGAGCATTATTGGTCACATTTTACTGGAAAAGTTTTGCTTGGAATTTATGGCCTTTGTTTGCTTTTGGTTTTTTTCTACAGCGTTCTACAATTGTCTTTAGCAATTGCATATGTGCGCAACAAGAAGAAAAAAACAATTGAACAGAAACCTGTTTACGATCCTGCCACTACCCCCAAGGTAACGATTCAGTTACCAATGTTCAACGAGTTATATGTTGCAGAAAGAATCATTGAAACGGTTGCGGCATTTGAATATCCTGCTGATAAGTTGCAAATTCAGGTTTTGGATGATTCAACAGACGAAACAAAAGATGTCATCGCAAATAAGGTTGCAGAAGTGGCCGCGCGAGGAATTAATATCCAACATATTCACCGTGTTGATCGAACAGGTTACAAAGCAGGTGCGTTGGATGCTGCAATGGATCGCGTAGAAGGAGAATTCATCGGTATTTTTGATGCAGACTTCATTCCAGATCCTGACTTCTTACAAAAAACAATGCCTTATTTTACCGACTCGAATGTTGGCGTTGTACAAACACGTTGGGGACACATCAATAAAACCTATTCAATTTTAACAGAGCTTCAAGCCTTTGGATTAAATGGTCACTTTGCGATAGAGCAAGGTGGAAGAAATGCTGCAGGACATTACATTAATTTCAACGGTACAGGCGGTATCTGGAGAAAAAAATGCATTGAAGATGCAGGTGGTTGGGAACACGACACACTTACTGAAGATCTTGACTTGAGCTACAGAGCACAAATCAAAGGATGGAAATTCAGGTACCTTGAGGACGTTGTAGCACCAGCTGAATTACCGATCACAATGTCAGCTCTGAAAAGTCAGCAGCACCGTTGGATGAAAGGTGGAGCTGAATGTTTTGTAAAAATGTGGAAAACACTTTTACGTGCTAAAAACGTTAAATTATCCGATCGTGTGCATGGTCTTTCTCACCTTTTCAATTCGACAGTCTTCTTTTTCATTTTAGTGATTTCCATACTAAGCTTGTTTGTCCTTCATATCAAGGATTCTTTCTCTGATTTGAATTACATTTTGCAGTACATGGGCGTATTCATTATCAGCACGGTATTTCTTATGTTCTATTATTGGCATGCCTACCGTGACAAGAATGAAAACAAAGTAGGATCATTCTTCCGTTTTGTTGGACGTTTCTTCCAGTTCTTGGTTGTATCCATGGGACTTTCTCTGAGTAACACAGTAGCTGTAATTGAAGGTTACCTTGGGATCAAAAGTTCGTTTGTTCGTACTCCAAAGTTCAACGTCTCCAAGAAAAGTGAATTCAAAGGAAATAAATACGATAAGAAGAGTCTTTCCATCATCAATATAATGGAAGGTGTGTTAATGGTTGTTTTTGGATTTACAGCAATTAACAGAGGAATTTATGGTGACCTTGGTATGGCACCTTTTCACATCATGCTGTCAATCGGATATGGTGTTATTTTCTTCTCGACACTTAAGGAAATTCGCGAGAGTAACCGTTAATTTATTCTATTTCCAGCTCAATCCAGATTCGATAATTTTGAATGCGACATCAGGATCTGATTTGTGATTCATTTGTGGAGCAAAGACCTTAAGTACACCTTTTCCATTGGACTTCAATTCTTGCGTTAAAAGAAGATTTCCTGTTGTCGTACTATAAAAGTTCACCTTATACCCTACTCTTTTTTTCAATCCATACACTTTGATGAAATAAGTATCAGCATCAATATCAATTGGATCTTCGGCCAGGTCATCTTCTCCGGGCTTAGAAATATAGGACTGATGGTAAGGCGAGGAACCTTCTAGTAAACTTTTAAGGCACGGATATTCATCCACCATATTGTACCAGTTCACAGAACGATTGGACATCCAACCATAACCCTGCGATTGATCGGAAGAAACCTGAATGTATGCCTCCAATAAATCATCCTTACCGTAGGCTGAATTAGTACTTTGTTTTATTTCCTTTTCTGTTAACGGCCACCGTTGTGCAATCACCGGAGTTCCTTTCACATCGCGAACGGCTGTATAATCTACCTTTTCAAAATCAATATTCTCCGTGAATTTCAATATCGCAGGATAGAATTTCTTCCACATGTCATAACGCTTTACTTCATCTTGATTCCACCAATCCAAACCGGCCACAGCGCAACCAGAAGACAAGGTGAACCAAAGATCTTGTTTAATCATAAAATCTGCACAGTTGTTAAAATCCTTTGTTGGATCGATGCCGTCATCCTCTGGGTATTTTCTTGGAATTGTTAAAATGTGTCCAAATTCATCATAGATAAATGGCTTATTCTGAAAAGATGAATAGGAAATTGAGCCATTTTGAAAACCAATATTCACTTCATTAACAGATGGATACCTAACTAATAAATTTCGATTTCTGACCTTTCCTGTTGAAGGTGTTGTTTCAAACATATAATCATGGTATCCGAAATAATCGATATTGGGCAAATTGAAAAGTTCAGGATCCAGAAAAGTCTTTGAATAGCCTTTTCCTTTTATAATCGCCATACTGATCAGCTGATTATCCATCAACTCATTTTTCATGTAGGTTGAAATTTCATCCGTCCAAATCCTTACTTGTTTTCGGTTCTCCGAATGATCAATTGTTTTTCCCTGTTCCTCTTTATCCCGGTATTCTGCCGTTTCATCAACTTCAGACATCAATTGCCACCCCGTTAATGACGAAGAATAGCCGTAGCGTGCACTTAAATAACGGAAATAATTTTTGACATGATCTTTTGCTTTTTCGTTGCTGTAAAATTCAATGGCCTCATGGATTCCCATCCGCTGTTCAGCAGGAATATCAAGTCGCGTTTTATCATTGTCGTTGTAACAGTATGTTTCCCATCTAATTCCAGGCAATACACCATCCTTTTCATCCGTTCGACTTTCCAGCGGGGCATGCATAAGTGCACAAAAAATAAAATAAATCTGTTGCTGATCACAGTAATCAAGAATACGATCAAACTCCCAGGCTTGCCCTAATTTTGGGGAATAATTGCCGAGTGCCTCCCATTCTAATTGCATAAACCACGGTGAAGCTACAAAGCGCGTGAAATTTCCACCGGCCACACCAAATGCTTTCAATGCTGTATGGATCTCTTCAAATTGTTTCGGGCCAACAGCTCGGTCCATTTTATTCCAATCTTCCCATTCCGTCCAAGGAATATCTTGCCCAACTCCAAAAAATGATTTTCCTGTTCCTGAAAAAGCCAAATGTTTACCATTCGCTCCTATTTTCAAATAACCCTGATCAGTTGATTCTTTGACGGAAAATTCCAAATAATGATTGTAGGACTCACCAAACTTATTTTTAACTGAAAGTCGCGCAAAATAATCACCGGAAACTGGCGGTTCAAAGCGCACCCTGAACGAATAACTTGTCGTGTCCTCTTTCCATTGATTGGAGCGAAGATCCTTCTTGAATTCTTTATAAAAAAAGCCACTTCTCCGTTGAACCAACTGTTGATTGCAGTAAAAATCAACTTCAATTGCAATGTCATGCCTATTGAATGGATTGATCTTTTTATTGGATTTCGCATTGTTGCTTAAAAAAGCATTGATTGCGTCGTCCAATTCCTGCGGTATATCAACTCCCAATTCTATTTTTGATCCTTTAACACCAATGACTTCCTTTGCAGCAACATCATGAAACCAGGCAAATCGAT
>CAISOQ010000418.1 GCA_903887095.1 uncultured Flavobacteriia bacterium | reverse complement strand
TACACTTTTCTTAAAAGTGTATCACGAACCAACATCAATTCATCACATACTTCGGGATCGGACCCCTTAACAAATTGTGTTAATTTTGCATCGTTGGTAGCCAATAGAAGCCGTTTCATTTCTTCGTTTTGAGAAAACTTCGCAAACAACGCCGCATATAATTCCTTCTTTTGTCTACTCGAAAAATCCGCATCTACTGCTACTTCCATTGGTCGCAATAATTCGCCTTTATTTTTTCCAGTTTTGCTTCCCGCTGCTTTCGCCATTATAGGATCTTTTGATAAATCCGTTCCAGAATCCAGAGAGAAACTCAAATAGAAATCTGGATATGTCTTTTTAAATTTCGATCCCTGGTAATAATGTTCGATCGATGCCCATTGATGGTTATCTAATGAAAACTGCGACCCGTCTACCCAAAAATTGGAAAGCTTCTTGCGCCATTGTGGAATAACCGCCAATTCCGAATATTCCTTGATTCGATCATTAGAGATTTTCTCTCCATTTCCTTTTCCTGGCAACGGTTTATCTACTGATTTTGAATAAAATTGTAATATAATATCGTCATTATACAGCCCTCTCAATTTGCTTTCACTAATATCTTCGTATTCTGCCTCTTTCACAGCTTTTTGCGGAAGACCTGTTTTGAATTTCTGAAAATCTGGAATAATTGCAAAAGGACCGGCATTTTTTTCCATACATTTTTCGGCAACCAATTTTTTGATATCATATGGAATTTCTGAAAATTTAAAAATATGCTTCTTTTTGTAACCTATGAGCTTGTAATGATTGCCCATATGTTCCACCATAATATAAAACTCGGGGGTAAATCTGCCGCGCTGTTCCAAAATAGAATCATTCAAGTGACCGCATTGTAGGACATTTTTGGTGTCGCCTGCTTTGTACATTTCGCTGGACATAATAATGAATTTAATGTTCAATATTCGCTCCAATGTAGAAATTGTCCAGGTGTCTGCCCAAAATTCACACTTTTTTATCTTACTTTTAAAAGATTCCAATGTATCGACACCCTTCATAAATTTGAACTCCTTGAGTATTTCGGCGGAGACTTTCTTCTCTTCTACAAGTCGGTCGTGTTCTGCCTTTACTTTTTTCGCTTCGTTGGAGATCATTTTTTGTTCATTTCTATCAATGATTTCTGCAAAACGCTGTTTCAGCAATACATATTCCGCAGCCAATTCTTTAATTTGATTGGTGTCTTTTATCAAACTAGCGGTGTACATATCATATTGTTCTTTGTAGTTTAAGAAGATTTCGTTGGTCACTTCATTAGACAGTTTTTTTCTAATTTTGTTTACTGAAGTTTGTTGAGCAATGCTGGAAAAGGCATCGCGAACCGTGGCAAAGAGACAATCACCACCACCCTCATTGTCTATAATTCTGTAATGTTTGTTTTTCATAAATTTTTCAATCCAAGTATCATTAGAGGACTCGTGATATTTCTCTCTTATGTCTTTGGCTGCCTTCTTGGTTTCTTCTTTCAATAATGGTGGTAATGGTACGCCTCGGGTCATTATAAATATATCTTCGCGTTCTTTGGGAACCTCATAGTGCTCTAG
>CAISOQ010000417.1 GCA_903887095.1 uncultured Flavobacteriia bacterium | reverse complement strand
GTTTTTCGGAACAATACAAACAGGTATCGGTTCCATTTTATGTTTGTTGATCCGATTGAATGAACGGTAAATGGATAATACTTCTTTTTGTCGTTCCGTTATAGTGGATTCTTCTCCTTTAAATTCCATTGCCCACTCTAATTCCGGATAACTGGCACCAAGTTGATCCTCATCGGTTCGCCCGTCACCCCATAATCCATCCGTAGGTTTTGCAATTTGAATGTCATTAACAATTTCCAGGTGAGCTGCTAAGTTGAAGACTTCTGTTTTTGTTAAATCGGCAATGGGACTTAAATCTACACCTCCGTCACCGTATTTTGTGAAAAAGCCAACACCGAAATCTTCAATTTTATTTCCTGTCCCGGCAACTAAGCATCTATTTTGTTGGGCAATCGCATAAAGCGTTGTCATGCGAATACGTGCTCTTGAATTTGCCATGGATAAGGCATTTTCTGCGATATCATTCGGCATCGTTTCTTCAAATAAGCCAAACAGTTTTGTTAAGTCAATTTCTAATGAAGAAACGTTTTTAAAGCGCGTTTTGAGGTCCTCAATATGCTTAAATCCTCTATCGTATTCTGACTGACTTTGTCGGATGGGCATGTTGACTAAAATCGTTTTCTTGCTAGTCAACGCGCAGAGCGCAGATGTTACAGCAGAGTCGATGCCGCCTGAAATGCCAATAACGAATCCATCCATTCGCGCGTCATTGCAATAATTGCTGAGCCATGAAACGATATGATTTGTTACTGAATCTGAATTCAAAATAGGCAGGTATGAAATTTTAGAAAAGAATTGAGACTTTCATCATTAGCTGACTTTGTCTTGCTTTTATTGGTGAGTAAGTATCGTTTCCAGTTCCGTTATTTATTCCACTTTGATATAAAGAAAGTTTTTCTGAATCTGCGGATCTTTCCCAATAAAGAGGTGTTATTCCATAATAGTAACCCAATTCTCCAACCAGTGATGTACTGCCAGAAAAATTCCATTCTGCTCCTCCAGCGATACCAATGGCACCTTTGTAGAAAAGCATATTACTTTTTGTTGTCATGTTTGCTTTGTCTACAAGTATATTATCTGAGGAACCGGACTTGTATTCGTATCCCTTGTCAAAGCTTTCGGTTTTCAAAAGAAAGCTGTTTCGCAGACCAAATTTCCCGAAGTAACGAAAATAGCCAATGAATTTAGTTCTAAATAATAGCATGGTTGGTATGCTTAAATAAATCGATTTATCAATTCTTGACGCCAATTGAAATACACCATAGTTTTTAGAGGCATCATAATCACCTCTGCGGATAATTTCTTTGTCCGTGAATCTGTAAAAGATTGTATCGTTCGCTTTGTATCGTGTGTTGCTGAAATCAAACTCTAACCCCGTGCACAATCCAATTGTCTCAGTAAAATTAAAGTTGAAATTCATCCCTACCGAAAGGTCAGTTCCTGCACCACCAGAACTGAAATAATCAGTTTTCAATTCTTGAAAATTAAGTCCGCTTCCCACGATAAGTCCGGCCTGTACTTTTTTAGTTGCTGCCTCTTGCGCAAAAAGACTTTGTCCGAACACAAGACAAAGGAGAGTAAAAAGTAATTTTTTCATTCTAAGTTTCACTAATGCAATAAATATTTGTCAATATAAATCTGAGTATTTGATTACTTTTGACATGCAATATTAGCGAATAAAAATGAGTCTAAAAAGCATAGTTGGGTTACTCTTCATAACGACTTTTCTGGCAGCTTGTAGCAATGATCCATTGGAGATAGATGTGACGAACCAGAAAACTGGTATTCAATTCACCAATCTTGATTCGTTGTTTGTACACACTGCTCCGAATGATCTTTCTAGTTTGCACCACAAATGTCTTTCTGAACTTGGGGAGATTTATGAGTATGAGTTGGGATTTTGTCTTCAATTGAGAAACGACTCCGACACTGCTTTTCAGCGAGGGTTGGGACAATTTTTATCAGAGCCGTATATTCAACGATTGGAAAGAAGAATCCAAGAAAAAACGGGTGATTTAAAAAGTGAAAAAAAAGCAATTGACGATGGCTTTAAACATCTGAAAGCACATTTTACTAAAGGTCAGTTGCCTAAACATGTTGTATTCATGAATTCTTTGTTTGCATCAAGTGTCTTTTCCACTGAGCATGAAATCGGTGTAGGCTTGGAACGCTATCTTGGAATGGAAACCGATGTTATAAAGGAGTTGCCTTACCAGGATTTTCCTGATTGGCAAAAGGAAGGGATGGATAAAACATTTATTCCTCGCGATGTTTTGGCTTCATGGATTGAAACACATTATGCAGAAGAGGTAGATGGTAATCTTGCGGAAAAAATTGTGCGATGGTGGCATGAAACTC
>CAISOQ010000416.1 GCA_903887095.1 uncultured Flavobacteriia bacterium | reverse complement strand
TCGATTAGGATACAAACTTCTGAAATGAATTATTGGGGAATAGGTGGTTGAGGGTGTGTAATTCTCTATAAAGGTGTGTGTAAATATATGGGGGTAAATTGTTATTTTTGAGTGCAATAAATTAGAAAATACATCTGTAATTGCAAAAAGAATTAAATGAATCAACGTTTCGCATATCACTCCATTTTAGTATGGCTAAGCGAAGTTTTGTTTCGGGTATATACAAGTTAGCAAACATGTCCAACGAACCTAATAGATATCAATAATATCCCTTTTAGAATCCTAAAATATGCAAAATATTAAATATCAATGGTTTATTGGTAGCTTTTATTTATTCTTCTATAGTTAATTTATTTAATTAATTAAAAAGTTTAAATTAGATGAAAATTAACTGAACCCTATGAAATTAAATAGTATTGTTTTTTATGTTTTTTTATCGGTACAAGTAAATCAATTGTTTGCTCAAAACCTTTCAGTTGGATTGTATCACACGCAATATTTATGTAATGATGGCCGTGCCATGTCATGGGGCTTTGATTGCGATGGAAGAACTGGACGTACAGGTCCAAATTACTATCCTGGGTATGTTAATATTTCGCTTGGTTTGAAAAAGGTGTCAGCTGGTGGTTATCATTCACTTTATCTGGATTCTATGGGTAGAGTTTGGTCAAGTGGAAAGAATAATTGTGGCCAAACAGGAACCGGTAATTCAGGTTCAACACCTCAAATGGTTCTTGGTTTAGACAGTATCATTGATATCTCATCAGGAATTTTTCATTCATTATTCTTAAGGTACGATGGAACTGTATATGCTTGCGGTAGGAACGACTCACGTCAGTTAGGTGATGGATCAAATGTCAATCGGTATACTCCAGTTTTGGTTCCTGGTCTAAATGGAATCGTTCAAGTTTCTGCTGGAAGGGACTTCTCTTTATTTGTTCGAAATGACGGATCGGTATATGGAGCAGGAAGTAATGGGGGTGGAAAAATGGGTCTTGGTCCTTATCCATCTATCTCAACATCGCCACCGGTATTGATTGATTCCTTGTCAAATATTAACTATGCATCAGCAGGAGAAAGTCATTCATTGTTTGTAGATAATACCGGTCAAGCCTTTTTCTCTGGCTGCAACTACGATGGACAAGCAGGTATTGGATCAAATATAAGCTATTACTATTACCCAGAACACATTTATACGGTGGATAGTATAATTCAAGTTGAATGTGAAAACGATGTGTCATTATTTTTACGAACTGATAGTACAGTTTGGATTTGTGGTCGCTATACAAATTCTTTGGTCACAGGCGGAACCAATTTTAATAGCTTGAGTATTGCAACTCAAATTCCATCTTTATCTGGGGTGTCAGAAATTGGAGTTGGTGAAGACCATTTTGTGTTTGAGATAGGTGATAGCATCCTTTTTTCAATGGGAGATAACCATGACGGCATGCTTGGAGATGGAAGCACTTTCGGTTCATCTTCTCCTGTATTAGTTACAAATCTATGTGGTGCGCCATTGAACTTACCTCCAAATACTGCAACATTAGATGAAAATTCTATTAATGGGATTAGAATTAGTCCAAATCCAGCAACTGAACAAATAGAAATCCAAGTTCCTGAAAATTTATTATTCGAAAGTTATACTATTATCGATCTTAATGGGCAGATAATTCATTCTGGCACAGCGGAAAACACAAAGTTTACAATTAATATTTCAAATTTAGAACGGGGAATGTATTTCTTACAATTTATTGGAAGCAATGTGTTTTCACAGAAGATTATTTTAAACTAAAATTCCATTTATTCTCAAACTATTTATTTATTTAATGATTTAGAATTGGATAATGAGAGATAAGTAATTTGTATTGGCATAGAAATAATCGAAATTTAACACGTTTGCTAACCGCCGTCTAGCGCCAGCCCAATATTTCGCCTCGGAATAACGGTAATTATAAAAGAAAATAATTTTAACTTCGGTGTAACGATTTATTTAAAATTGGGGCCGTTCGCCAGGCAGCAAACCGTTATACGCAATAATGTAGACGACACTGAAGCTTCTGAACGGTATAAACTGTTTATTGAACCGAGGGGCTTCAGATTGAAGTATTCATTAATTTTAAATTATTAATGACACTATTATGAAAGGACTAATTTTCTGTACTTTATTGACTTGTTCAATGAATACATTTTCCCAAACAATGGATTGGGTTTCTCTTCCTCAAGAGGTCAATGATTTCGTTTTCACAATGTGCGAGTATGATGGTAAATTAATTGCTGGTGGATGGTTTACTCAGGCGGGAAGCACTCCTGTAAATAGAATTGCGGCTTGGGATGGTTCTTCTTGGACTTCACTTGGCAATGGGGTAACAATGACTGGAATTACCGCTCATGTTCAAGAAATGATTGTTTATCAAAACGAACTATATATTTCAGGAGGATTTGATACTGCAGGTGTCGTCCCAGCTCATTTTATTGCCAAGTGGGATGGCTCTGCATGGAGTTCAGTTGGTTCTGGACCAAATGCTTCAAATTTAATTTACGCTATGGAAGTGTATAACAATGAGTTATATGTAGCTGGCACATTTGATAGTATTAATGGAATTCCTGCGTCTCATATAGCGAAATTCGATGGTGTAAATTGGTCGAATGTGTCTACAGGTATTCACGGAAATAATGTAAATGATTTACATGTTTACAAAGATGAGCTTTATGCTGTAGGAGTTTTTGACAGTGCGGGTTATGTTCATAGTAATTACATTGCTAAATGGAATGGAATTCAATGGGACAGTCTAGACTATGGTGTTCCATATGGTAATTCAGCCATGATTGAATGGAATAATCAATTACTTGTCGGCTCAGATTTAGATGTCATTATGGGACAACCTTATTTCTACATTCATTCTTGGGATTCCACGCAATGGATCAACTTTTCAAATCAAGAGTATGTAGCAGATGTAATCGGATTTGAAACATACAACAACCAACTATATCTGCATGGACGGGGTAGCGTAACGGGTCCTATAGGTTATAGCTACGTCGCCAATTGGGATGGTACTAACTGGAATAATGTTGGAACAGGATTAAATAAAAATGTTGAAGACTTAATTGTTTACAATGGTGAGCTTTATGCGTGTGGATGGTTTGACCAAACTAATTATGGAAGTTATCATAATTACATCGCAAAACTCGGAGATGTGACTGGAATTGAAGAAACCACCCTTGACAAAAAAGTAATTATTAAAATTATTGATTTAATGGGTAGGGAAACTATAGAGAAACCCAATACCATTTTAATTTATGTATACAGTGATGGTAGCACAGAAAAAGTGTATAGAGTTGAATAAAATAAATGCGTATAACCCGGGTTTAGCTGCATGCCTTAACTCTTTCTTCGAAACAACAATAAATTTGAAATAAAAAGTTTTAACTTCGGAACAACAATTTATTTAAAAATTCGGCACGGCGCCAAGCCCGATCCCGTTACCTGCAAGGTTAGACGAAAACACAACAAGGACAACTAGCAATAAGAATGTTGAAACTAAGTTAATCAGATAAAAACGGAGAATGATTAAAAAAATATTTAAGTACTTTTCTAAGCCGACAAATTTGGCTATTCTGAATAGCGTTTTAATCGCAATTCTAATTTTGCTTAACACATATTTTCAAGCCTTTTGTATTCCGACAACTTGGACTGTTATTGTTCTTGTAATTTGTTTTATAAACACAATTTTATATCCTATTCTCGACAAGACAAAATTTGCTCCTTTGACGAGTTTCATTAATGGGGTAACTCTTTTCGTTTTTATCTATTGTGTTATTTTCCTCGAACAGATGAACTTTTTTGGACTTGTTATGATTATTGCAGGCATTGGTTTAGTGACTTTTATACCACACTTTTTCATTGCTCAACTTATTTGGAAAAATTTAATTAAGCCGACAAATAAGCCCACAAGATTTTATTTCTTAACGGCTATAGTTCTTTGCATTGGGACAGTTTTATACATTGGACAAGACTACAAGAAAGCAATCGCCTCTATTGAAAAATTCAAATCGAGTAACTATACTGAACTCGACAAGAATTTTATGACTGAAAAAATACTTGGAATGCATTTTATCTATCATACACGATTTTGCGAGTTTGACGGTTGGCGACCACCTAAACACGAACCTATTATGGTCATTGGAATGTGGCTTAATAATAGACTAGACCCATTGGAAGTGGATTTAAAAACTAGACTTGAACTTTATAAAAAGTTTTTCCCAGACAAAAAATATAAATTTGATTGTAGTTGCGGAATTGCATATAGACAAGATTATCACAATGACGAACTTTGGAAGAAATAGAAACCCAGCAGCTAACAGCACATTGGCAATAGGCGGGGTTTCGTCTCCGCTTGAGAGTTTTGTGGTAGCCGAAAGTTCAGTTCTCCGAACTAACTTCTGTGCTGAAAAGCCCGCCCATCGCCAATCTGCAAAACGTTAGCAGGAATACAATAACAACACAATATCAGATTGGAACAAATTAAACTAAATAAAGAAAATCCTGAAGTGGAATTCAAATTGAATTCTGAAGACAATTCTTTACTGATACATAGTGTTTTCGTAACATCTCAGAAGAATTTTGAAAACGAATGGACTAATTTCATTTCAAAGGTTAAACTAACCGCTGAACTGAAATACGTTGTTTTCGATGACC
>CAISOQ010000415.1 GCA_903887095.1 uncultured Flavobacteriia bacterium | reverse complement strand
GATTTCATGTGAACCAAAGTTTCGAACAGAACTCAATCCGTTGATAGGGTAATCAAATGAATAGCCAAACATTAAAAATTCTTTAACCTGGTAGGCTGCATTAACACCAATGGATTCATTGAAACGGTACATTCCACCAAACCAAATCTTTTTATACATAAAAGCATTGACATTTAAATCAACTGTCACAGGTGCATTCGCAACCATTTTTACCAAAAAGCTCGATTTTAAGTCAATAACAGAGTTGATTGGCATAACGTATCCTGCAGACAGAAAATAATGCCTTTTAACATACGAACCGCTTAATAAATAACTTCCATCATACAGTTTAGACTGGCTAAGCCTCGGTACGCTAAATCCTGCATAAAAGCGATCTGAATAATAGTAAACACCGGCGCCCGCATTAAACTTAAACTGAGAAATTGATGCTAAATAGGATGGATCTGTCGGATCCAACGCATACAAAGCACTATAATCAACATTAATTTGCTCGCCACCTGCAGAAACTCCAAAATTCAACTTCTGATCCTTTTTAAGACGCAGGGTATATGAGTAGTCTGCGTAAATAGAGGTTCTTGACCTTGCTCCAATCGCATCATTCGATAAATGAGCACCCAAAGACATGTTCTTAAATTTAAGAGGAGAGTGAACAGAAACAAATTGACTTTGAGGAGCGCCTTTTACTCCGATCCATTGCGCTCTAGCGACAGCTACAGCGCTCAAACCGTCCTTGGTTCCCGCATACGCAGGATTAAATTGAAGAGGATTGAACATGTACAAACTACTTTGTTCGTCTTGTTGTGAATAGCTTGCAAACATAATTGCAAGTGTAAATGCTAAAAAACTAAATTTCCTTATCATACTCTTTATGAATTAGCGAACAAACTCAATGTAACCTGAGACAGGTTTTTCACCATTTTTATAGTCTATAACATAAAAATATGTGCCACTAGGAAGATAATCATCTCCTAAGGTTCCACCTTGATTAGACTTGCCATTGAAATCATCCAAATATGGACACGCTTTAAAAATCAAATTACCCCATCTGTTAAATATTTGAACTTCAGCCTCTGGTGGTAGGTTTGTTTCCCAAGATGTATTCCCCGAAGAACCGGATCCTGAACCTGAGCCACCTACAGAAACAAATTCAGGAATTGGATGTTTGGTACAATTGATTGTCACCATCAAATTCGATTGACAACCCAACGAATCTGTAACGGTTACAAGATATTCTCCCTCCGACAAACCTGTAATTATTGATGACTGAGTTCCATTCTCCCATAAATAACTATAAGAAGGATATCCATTATCTGCTATAACTTGAGCCGAACCATTGGAAGCATTACAAAAAGTAGATGTAACAGTAAGTAAGTTTAATTCAAGAGAATCCAGATGAACTGTTATGGCAAAATTTGAAAAACTTTCACATCCACCAACTGTTTGTGTGACATAATAGGTCTCTCCATCAACAAGTAAAGTGCTCGAAGGCAATATATTTTGATTTGAATCATAATATTGAATTGACTGACCTACCACATTAATATCTGATAATTCCGGATTGGTATTTTTACAAAATGATTGATCCACATCAGCTGCTGGGTTATCCGGAGAGTCAATAATCGTTAACGTAACTCCTGTTCTTGTCAAACTTGAACATGTACCATTGCTAAACTCCGCATAATATGTCGCTGTGCCTACTGCGCTAAGTGTCGGACTCGCTACCACATTGCCGCCAGAAGATGAATCATACCACGTAACGCCTGTCGTGCTTGATAAACCTGTATTTGCATCCAAAGTCTGAATAGGTGACTCCTCACATTCTGTCATTGAACTGCTTGTTGCTGTTGGTGCCGTTGGCGCGCCGGTGATCGTTAATGTAACATCTGTTCTTGTCAAACTTGAACATGTGCCATCACTAAACTCCGCATAATATGTCGTATCGCCTACTGCGCTAAGTGTTGGATTCACTACTACATTGCCACCAGAAGCTGCATCGTACCACGTAATGCCTGTCGTGCTTGACAAGCCTGTATTTGCATCCAAAGTCTGAATAGGTGACTCCTCACATTCTGTGATTGAACTGCTGGTTGCAATTGGCGCCGTTGGTGCGCCGGTGATTGTTAATGTAACGCCTGTTCTTGTCAAACTAGAACATGTACCATCATTGTATTCTGCATAATATGTTATTGTGCCTACTCCATTCAACGTTGGACTTGCTACTACGTTGCCGCCAGAAGATGCATCATACCACGTAACGCCTGT
>CAISOQ010000414.1 GCA_903887095.1 uncultured Flavobacteriia bacterium | reverse complement strand
GAACAGTTCGGTCTTTAAGATCGATGGTCAGGATCCAATAAGGTATAACATCCTAGAATACGGCGTCTATAGTCAGGATGCTGTTTCTCTTGGAAAACATTGGGCAGTTGGTTACAATTCAGGAATTTATGCGGCGACGGTTTCCAATCTGAGATCAAACTTAATCATAGCTCCAACGGTGGAGTACAATGTTTTTCCTTATTCAGAAGCGACGAAAAAACAATTTCGCTTTAATTATCAACTTGGCTTTAGGCAATCATCTTATGTCGAGCCGAGCTACCGGAATCATACGTCTGATCTCTTCTTGTCTCAGTTTTTTAATGTCCGGTACCGGCTTGTTAAGAATTGGGGGAATATCGGTATGGGTGTAGGGATGCTTCATTTATATGACACTGAACATTTCTATAACCTGAACTTTTCGCCCTCCATCTCCTGGAACATCTTTAAAGGATTGAATTTTAACGTTCAAGGCAGTTATTCCATTGTTCGCGATCAATATTTTTTGAAGCTCGATGATGCAACGTCCACTGAGATCATAACGGGGCAAACCCAGTTGAAATCAGCCTATAACTTTTTTGTATCGATGGGTATCAATTATTCCTTCGGTTCAATCTATAATAATGTAGTTAACGTGCGTTTTCAGGGAATCTATTGATGTTCAACCTATCTTCCCATTTTGCTATGAAGAATTCATTTCTTTAGGAAGAAGGACCGCCCTTCCCAAACCTTTCTTATCCAAACTTGTTCTTCTTTAAAAAGTATTTATGGCATTACAACGAATAGATCGCTCGGAAATAGAAAAAATGGACCGTATTCAACGTCTTAATTTTGTGAATAGTTGTACTGGTTATAAATCCGCTAATCTCATTGCTACGATTTCCAAAGAAGGACAAACCAATGTTGCCGTATTTTCGAGTGTAACGCATCTGGGAAGTGACCCCGCGCTAATCAGTTTTACACTTCGGCCGACTACTGTGCCACGACACACCTATCAGAATATCAAGGAAAACGGCTATTTTTCAATCAACCACATCTCTGCGGAACAAATTGCAGATGCACATCACACTTCAGCTGCTTATCCGGAAGAGATCAGCGAATTCGACCAAACCAATCTGGAACCCGTTTACCACAATGATTGTCCAGTGCCGTTTGTGAAAGGGAGCCCCGTTAAATTATTGTGCAAGTATGCAAATGAATACGTGATAAAAGAAAATGGTTGCATTCTTGTCGTTGCGTCTATTGAGGCTGTTTTTTATGAAGAGGAATTGCTGACTTCCGATAAGTGGCTCCAACTCGAAAAAGGAAAGGTAGTAGCGATCAATGGGTTGGATGGTTATGCTTTGCCGGAGTTGCTGGAGCGGTTTGCTTTTGCGAGGTCGAAGACGAGTTGAATATTACTGTTTCGATTCAATTCCCCAACCCCACATTCCAGCTGCCATCCAAGATCAGTTTTCCATCGCGTTTTTCGGAGGAGCCGGGAACTTGAAAACCTTTAATGACAGGGGTCTTTCCTTTTTGAATCAGGTCGAGTAGTTGAGTTTCGGTGAGTTTTTTTCCGAGCAGTTCGAACGGAATCTTGAAGCCGCACTCCTTGAAATTCGAGCATCCGACTGCGGTTTTTCCTTTCATCAACTTCGCCGCTTTACATTTCGGGCAATCTAAGTCTTCCAGGTTTGGTTTTTCCTTGATAGTTCGGGGAGCGCGTTCTTTTTTTGGGGCTTCTGTTGGCGTTATTGGTTCAACTTGAATCTGTCGGTGCGTATTGAAAATCACCTCATCAGTCACTTCGCGAACCATCTTGTAAAGTTCTTGTTTGAATACCTCTGGTTGGTATTCGCCTTTTTCAATTAAGCGTATTTTTCGCTCCCAGTTTCCAGTCAGTTCGGGACTTTTCAATAGCTCATTTTGGATGGTATCGATGAGGTCCATGCCTGTTTGTGTGGCCAGTATATTCTTGCGGTTCTTTTCGATGTATCTTCTACGGAACAGCGTTTCGATAATATTTGCTCTTGTAGAAGGCCGACCGATGCCATTGTCCTTCATCAATTCACGCATTTCTTCATCTTCCACTTGTTTACCTGCGGTTTCCATCGCTCGAAGTAAAGTTGCTTCGGTGTAGGGTTTTGGAGGAGATGTTTTTCCTTTGTGCACAATTGGCGCATGCGGACCTTTTTCACCTTCTGTGAAAGTAGGAAGCACCCTTTCCTCCAGCTCTTCCTTGTTCTTTGCTCCTTGTTCCTTGCTCTGTTCTATCGGCTCTTCATAAACAACCCTCCATCCCGGCTCCAGTATCTGCTTACCAGTGGCTTTGAACTCTAGTTTATCGACTTTTCCGAGTACGGTTGTATTAGAAACTTTACATTCAGGATAAAACACCGAAATGAATCGCTTGGCGATTAGGTCATAGATCTGGTTTTCAGATGGTGTTATGCCACTTGGTTGAATTCCTGTTGGAATGATTGCGTGGTGATCCGTTACCTTTTTGTCATCAAAAACTGCCTTGGATTTTGGAATAGGTTGTTGCAAGAGCAGCTCTGTGAAACGCTTATAATACTGCATGTTTCGGAGAATTCCTTCCACCTTAGGATAAATATCTTCGGATAGATACGTCGTATCCACACGCGGATAGGTCACGATCTTTTTCTCATACAAACTTTGCACGTTCTTGAGTGTATCGTCCGCAGAGAACCCAAATTTTTTATTCGCTTCAACTTGTAAGCCTGTCAAATCAAAGAGTCGTGGATTTCCTTCTTTTCCTTCTTTTTGTTCGAATGAGGTGATCTCAAACTCATGTTGTTTGAGGTATTCCAAGCCTTTCAAGGCTTTTTCTTCAGAGTTCAAACGATCTATCTGACATAGAAATTCAGTGTCGCGATAAACCGTTTTCAGTTCCCAGTATTCGGCGGATTTGAACGCATTTATTTCTTTTTGCCGCTGAACAATCATGGCAAGGGTAGGGGTTTGTACCCGACCGATGGAAAGTGTTGCTTTGCCGCGCCCAAATTTTGTTGTAAAAGCTCTTGTTGCATTTATCCCCAAAAGCCAGTCGCCTATTGCTCTTGCAGACCCTGCAGCATATAAATTGTCGTATTGTTTGGCATCTTTCAACTTATTGAACCCTTCCTTGATCGCTTCCTCAGTAAGTGAAGAAATCCAGAGTCTTTTGATGGGTTTGTTGCACTTTGCTTTTAATAATACCCAGCGCTGTATTAATTCTCCTTCTTGCCCGGCATCTCCGCAGTTGATGACTTCAGTGCAATTCGCGACTAAATTTTCAATGCAACTAAATTGTTTTTGTATCCCGGCATCATCAACAACCTTTATCCCAAAATTTGGTGGAATAATTGGTAAGTCTTCCAATTTCCAGTATTTCCAGTTCTCCTTGTAATCGTGTGGCTCTTTGAGTGTGCAAAGGTGACCAAATGTCCAGCTGACCCAATAGCCATTCCCTTCCCAATAGCCGTCCTTTCGTGAACGGGCACCGAGAATTTCAGCGATGTCTTTCGCTACGGAGGGCTTTTCGGCAATGCAGAGGATCATAATTTTTTTATTTTACCACAAGGGCACTAAGTTAGTTTTGATTCCCTTTCTGTTTTAAGGCACAAATTCAGAAAAAGCCCATGTCT
>CAISOQ010000413.1 GCA_903887095.1 uncultured Flavobacteriia bacterium | reverse complement strand
TGGACTTGGTCTAACATTCTCTTATCAGTTTATGAAAGGGTTTGCATTCGATTTTTTAGCTGTATTACATGCTATTACAGTGATTCTATTTCTTATATGGATTCCTTTTGGAAAATTCTTTCATATCATTCAACGTCCAGCACAAATTGGAGCTCACATTTATAAAAAAGAAGGAATGAAACAAGGTATGGCAGTTTGCCCACACACTCAAAAAGAATTTGCTACTAAATTACACATCAATGATTTAAAAATAGTTACCAAAGAACTTGGATTCAATTTTGAAAAATCAGATGGCAGTTCACACTTAGATTTGAGCCCAGAGGGAAAAAGAGATAAAATTGCACAGGCTCATTTAAAAGCAAGAAAAGCAGGCGGAAACTTATTCGGATAATTATAAAAATATAAACATGTCAAAATTACCAACAGATATTCATAAAATAACTGAAGAATTCGGCCCAACTCTGAATTACACTCCACAAGACGGATTTACGGGTCGTGAAGAACCTGATGAAATTGTAAAAACACATTGTTGTTTTTGCGGAATGCAATGTGGAATTCAATTACTTGTTAAATCTAATAAGGTAGTAGGTTTCGAACCTTGGTTAGAATTTCCATTTAATCAAGGTCGATTGTGTCCAAAAGGTGTTCAACGATATTTACAAAATAATCATCCCGATAGAATTTTAGATCCATTAATAAGAGTTGAAGGAAAGGGATTTGAAAAAATTGACTGGGAAAGTGCATACGATAAAACCACAAATGCAATTAAATCCATTCAACAAAAATATGGCAAAGACTCTTTCGCCATGTTATCAGGTGTTTCACTTACAAACGAAAAAAGTTATTTAGTCGGGAAATTTGCACGAATCGCATTAAAAACTAAAAACTTAGACTATAACGGACGTCTTTGTATGGTTAGTGCTGGCGCCGCTAATAAAAAGGCATTCGGAATGGATAGAACTTCAAATAATTATGCCGATTTGGAATACGCTGAAGTAATTTTAGTTGCTGGAGCAAATATTAGTGAAACTTTCCCTACTCTAACACATTGGATTTGGAAAGCTCGAGACAGAGGTGCAAAATTGATTGTTGTTGATCCAAGGATTATCCCTCTAGCACGAACTGCTGATATACATTTAGACATTAAACCTGGTACAGATTCAGCTCTATTCGGAGCAATGTTAAATTATTTAATTCAAAATAACTTAGTAAACCATGAATTTATTGAGAAATATACATCTGGTTTTCAAGAAAGTAAAGATGCAGTTTCTTCTTATTCTCTAGAATGGGCAGAATCTGTGACTGGTATTTCTGCAGAAAAAATAAAGCAAGCCGCCGAATTATGGGGTAAAGCTAAAACTAGTTTTTTATTACATGCTAGAGGAATTGAACACCATTCAAAAGGAGTTGAAAATGTATTAAGTAGCATCAACTTAGTTTTAGCAACCGGAAGAATTGGAAAACCTTACTGTGGATATGGAACAATCACAGGTCAAGGGAATGGACAAGGCGGAAGAGAACATGGGCACAAATGTGATCAATTACCAGGAAATAGAGATATCGAAAATCCTGAACATAGAAAATATATTGCAGACGTATGGGGTATAAATGAAACGGATTTACCTCACAAAGGACTTTCCGCTTATGAAATCATTGATGCCATTCATAGAGGAGAAATTAAAGGCTTGCTATCAATTTGTTTCAACCCTTTAGTTTCATTACCAAATAGTCAATATGTTCGTGAAGCACTTGAAAAATTAGA
>CAISOQ010000412.1 GCA_903887095.1 uncultured Flavobacteriia bacterium | reverse complement strand
TTGATGTCCGCCTGGTAAAACAAAAAACTTCATTTCTGGCAGTTCTGCATCCATTTCGTCCATCCAGTTTTCCAGAAGCGAAATATCCTCACTTTTGAGGTCTGGAATTTTCATATTCGATTTTTCTGGATCTGAGGCCAAACTCGAACCGATTGTAAAGAGTCGATCTTGAATTTCAATTAATTGTTCGATGTATTTAGTGTCAATTCCTTGATCGCGAACTACTCCAATGTATGAATTCAATTCATCAATTGTCCCGTATGACTCAATTCTCAGAGAACTTTTTAAGACTCTTGTTCCACCAATAAGGCCGGTTGTTCCGGAATCTCCCTTTTTTGTATAAATTTTCATTCTTCTGTTTGTAAATCAATTAGTTTTTGTTTTAACTCTGAAATTCGTGCTTTTTTTCCTTGAAGTCGAATATTTTTTGCTGTATCCGTAAAGAAACGGTGAGTTCCGACAAGGTAATCGAGTTGGTATTGTACCCATTCTTTTTCCGTGAAGATTCTGCCGTAATTCGCTAATTCTTTTCTCAATTTAGTTGAAACATTATAATAGTCCGGGCGACCAAGATAATCGTGGTCTGCATCGCACATTAGTTTCTCAAGGATCGTTTTTGGTTTTTTTGCTGAACCAGTAGATAGAATTATTGTATTAATTGTTTCAATTTGTTCGATGCTGTAACCAAATCTTGGAAGTTTTTCAGCTGCCATTTTTACAGCAAATTCTTCGTTATTTTCTTGTTTCAGTATAAATCCTGCATCGTGATAAAGTGCAGCCGTTTGAAGCAATAACATTGACTGCTCATCAATGCCTTCAAGGTTCGCAAATCGCACCAATGCTTTTTCCACATTAAGTGTATGTGATATATCATGGTATACGACTTCTTCTGGCAAAAGAGACTTCAAATTATTTATAATGTCTTTGCGCATATGTTCAAAGTCAACATTAGACAAACCACATTGAATGCGCAAAGCAGAGGAGGCAATTTTTCCTTCACCGTACAGACAAAATTCTTTTTTAAGTGACTTTATAAAATACATTTTTAGTTTACCGCCGCGTTTGTGAATGTCAATTGCACCGCGTGCTTCAACTTCCAGGTAGGGAGCCACTTCGTTGTATAAAACTTCCGTAATATTTATGTGACCGGGTTCTGCCATTTGTTCTGCCCTTGAGGCGATATTTACAGTATCTCCCCATACATCGAAACTCATTTTTTTTGTACCGATAATGCCTGCGACCAATGGTCCCATGTGCACACCAATTCTAATTTCCCAAAAATCCTTTCCTAGAGCTTTTGCAATTGATTGCTCATTTAGCATGAAGTCTCGCATTTCTATTGCAGCCAAACAAACACGAATGGCGGGTTCAGGAAAATCTTCAGTTACTCCTGCCAAGGCCATGTAGGAGTCACCAATTGTTTTAATTTTTTCAAGTTTATATCGACTTGCTATTTCATCGAATTGGGTGAAATAATAATCGAGTTTTTTCAATAAACTTATCGGTTTTAAGTCTTTTGCTTTTGAGGAGAACTCAATGAAGTCAGTAAAAAGAACGATGCCCTTTTCAACTCTTTTTGGAGAGAATTTGCTGTAAAGATTTAGATCATTTAATACTGTTTGCGGAAAGATATTGCTTAGCAGTTGGTTGATTCTTTGGTCTTTGTAATAAAGGGTTTTAAAAACCTCAATCTTTGCTTTAATAAGGTTTGGATTGAAGGGAATTGTAATGTAATCGACAGCACCTTCATTTAATCCCTTTACCAGTTTCACTCCTGATGCTTTGAATTGAGTAAGAACAATCTTATACATGGATCGTTGAGAACTCATTTCACGCAAAGAATGAAGTAATTCCATTCCTCCGAATTCTGGGTCATCAATGTTTATAAGAAGAATTCCAATTTCTTTGTGCTGAATGATAGGTATTGCTTCTTGAATATTGTTTGAAAAAAGCACATTGTTTCCGCCGCCTGACAAAATAGCTTTGAGACCTTTTTGATTCTTTATGTCGTCATCAATGACAAGGATATTGATGAAACGTTCCATCTGGCTTTCTTTACAAGACTAAAATAGGTAAAGCTGTTGGTTTAGCAATTGTTGAGCAGAACTAATTCGACGAATTAATAATGAATTGGTCAATTACTTTTTGAATGTCGGCAGAAGATTTTTTTAATTCAAGGATCTTTTGAATGACACCATCAACAATTGAATCAGGACAAGACGCACCGGAAGTAATTATGATTTTGTCAGAATTTTGAGAAGATCCGAACAAACTCTTTTCTTCCACTTTTTTCGTATGAATATTGAAGTCTTGAACAAATCCATTCTCATTGATATCATTGGCTGAACGAATAAATACAGTGTTGAATTTCTGCTCCAATAATTCAACTAAATGCGTGGTGTTGGAACTGTTGTGTCCACCTACAACGATTGCCATATCAGCATCTGTTTCCATTAGGCCATAGGTAGCAGACTGATTGTCGTTTGTTGCATAACAAAGTGTGTCACGCGTATCTGCGATGTGTTCTTTTATTCTTTCAGAGCCGTATTTATTGATCATTACTTCTCTCAAATATTCAGTAATTTCTTGTGTTTCTGAAGCGAGCATCGTAGTTTGATTTACGACACCAATTTTCAATAAATCCTTTTCAGGATTAAAACCTTCAGAATATTTTCCTTTGAAGTACGCAAGAAATTCATCTGAGGAAACTTTACCTCTAATAACGGACCCAAGAAATTTTGCTTCCTCAAGATCTTTGATGATTAGTGCGGAGGCATTTTGAACACTGTGTGAGAAAGTTGCCCTGGTTTCTTCATGGTTATATTTTCCATGAATGATAATGGTATGATTGTCTGAACCAAGTTTTTCGGAACGATTCCAAACTTTTTCTACGAAGGGACAGGTGGTATTGTATTTTTCAATATTCACACCAATATTTCGAAGAATTCCTTCAATTTCAACAGTAGTACCAAAAGCAGGAATTATAACGATGTCATTTGAGGTTAATTCTTTCCATTCAATGATTTGAGATCCATCTGTATCCTGTATAAACCGAATCCCATTCGCTATTAAATCTGCATTTACATCGGGATTGTGTATCATTTGACTTAACAGAAAGATCCGTTTATCAGGGTTTTCAGTCAAGGCTCGGTAGGAAATTTCGATGGCATTTTCAACGCCATAACAGAAACCAAAATGACGCGCAATGTAAAATTTAACTGTTCCAAAATCTAAAAAGCTAGGAGTGAAATCTTTTTTTCTTGGATCATCCAATTTTCTTTTTGCTTTCACCTTGCTGATAATCGGTGAACGATAAAATGCCGGAATTTCAAATTGTTTCATGTGCGTTTCTGTAGTGCAAATATAACAGTTGTAAACGTGTATTGTTTTAAAAAAGAAAAGGCCGCCGAAGCAGCCTTTTTGATTGTTTTTAGGAGATTACAAGTAAAGAGCAGGTTTGTCTTTATTTTGTTTGACCTTGTAACTAAAATTGATGATTTTACTTTCTTTGGATTTTAAATTTACTTTCCATTCTATCAAGCCAGATCGGCTTTCAAGTTCACCTTTGCCAAGATCAATCGCTTCGATGATGATTTCTGCATTTTGTGTGATTGGTAACTGGTCTTGAATCACTAAATCAATTGCGGTTGCTTTTTGATTTTTTACCTCAATGGAATAAGACATAGTGCGTTCAATTTTGTCACCTACGATTTTTTCTTTGCAATCTTTTTTCATCAGAGTCCGCTTGACGATAATGTTTGGATCTCTACCCATACTTAAGTTTAAAGTGTCTTCCATTGTTGTAGGGTCGATGTAAGTTTCACCCACATAACTTCCGTCGAAGAAAATATTTGCCTGTGCCGGAACAAGACCAAGTTCATCTAATTTCGACAATTGAGCGACAAGGTATACCGAGTTATCCAATTTAGGGACACTGTAATATTTATAGTTTGCTTCGAGATCTGCCACTTTAATTAAAACCATATGTTGCTCATTATTTGACTTGATAGAGTAGGGAAGGTCGATTTGGAAGACAGCTGAGGTTAGTTGACGTATCGTTTGAACGAATTCGGCAGAGGTACGGCTCGTAATTTCCTCAGAATCTGCTGTTGAATTGGTGTAGGCATATCCTTTGTCTTTTTCTGACATCGCTCTTTGCATATTCGCAGCTTGAGGAATAGAATAGTTGTCGTTGACATAGGCATAATAATCCAGGTACCAAGGGTGAAGGGTCGGTTTTGTTTTGTTTTGATAAGGATTATTTGTGGAAATTGAAAGCTTTACATTGTCCCAATCCAAGCCTGAGTTTTGGAATACTTGTGCTTTGTAAGTAAGATTTATTTTTGAAGTGAGGCCATCGCTTCGCAAATCGTATAAAGGAACCCAACCTGCATTTTGAACGAGGTAGGAGATATTCAATTTTCCAGCAACTAGTTCTTTTGCTGATACTGTGACAATAATTCGGTGAATAGGACCTTGATTTTGAGGATCGAGACCACTGCTGTTTTGATGTTGACGCAGTTTTACAAGTCGCTCTTCAAGCAGACGCTTTTTTTCTTGTTTATCTGCTTTTTTGCGGTAAAGTATAGATAGCTTTTTGTTGATCTCTAGCATTTTGGCAGCATAGTAATCCATTGTTTGTTTGAGTAGATTAATGGAATCGTTCACCTTGCCCTGGCCTTTTACGGCACCATTGTTTGCTAAGATATTTTTAGTAGCAAGCAATACATCAATTTCATCTTGTAAATCTTGAATGTCATAACCAATGATTCTCATTGAATCTTCAATGAGTTTGATCTCTTTCTGAATTTTTAAGGGGAGGCCCGCCAAACTTACTTCTTCCGGTTTTGGGTAGAAAATACTGTGTTTTGAATCGAGGATAATGACATTCCCAGTGGCTTTTACTTGCAAACTATGCGCATCAATAAAAGGACTGATTCCTTCTATGATGATCTCATTGATTCCAATTTTTGCATTATAACTCGTTTTTTGATAGATCTGCGCTCCTTGCGCATAAACCGTTACGTCGGTGATTGTTGCTTTGACGATTTCTTTTTCGTTGGCTCTTACATAGATTATGGCAATCAGCATAATGAGCACTGCTGTTAACTTTTTCATGGCTTCTTTTTTTATGAAAGCCAATACATCCAAAATTTGAATCGGTTCAAACCTTGTAAAAAGAAAATCTAACTATTACAGTTAATAAATTGAAAATTAAGGGATAAACCTTTTAATAAATTGAACGAATTGAACTTCTTTTGAACGTTATTTGAACCCTATCTCTTCTGTCACTTTTTTAGGCGAAAAAAACAACCAAAAACGCCTTTTAAACTTAGTTTGGATCCTCGTAAATCATATCAATTTATGGGTTTTAAACGATTGAATCTTTTAACCTAACTATTAAACACAAAGACACAAATTGAATGAAAATGCTAACGCTTAATTAAGACACAAAGAGATCTTTTAATTGTCAAGATTTCGTATTTGCTTACCTAAAAAGCCAAAGGCTTTTTTTCAATTTGTGCCTTAATAATTACGGAGGACAAAATTGTCCTTGCGCCTCTGTGGTATATTGGAAGTGCTCGAATAAAAAGTTCTTTTCAAACGCACTGAAACATCTAAAAATAG
>CAISOQ010000411.1 GCA_903887095.1 uncultured Flavobacteriia bacterium | reverse complement strand
GATGTCATAATTATAGTAAGTGGTGAGCATTCCCCTTTTTTTCGGTGTTATATTGTAACGTATGGAGGTCCCGTATTTGAATCGATCATCATTGAAGCCGTAAGCGAGTCTAACACCAAGTTCAATTCTCTTCGAAAAATTATTTGAGGTTCTTAATGCAAGTCCTGTTCGAAATTTTTCAACTGGGTTGAAACTGATAAAAGTGAAAGCATTTCCAATTTCAACTTTTCCGATCGGATAATAACCGGTGGTTGCAAAATAGGAAAGGTTTTTCAGCATTTTAAAAAATGGCATTTCATTCAACGAATCAACCATGTTTTCTATACCCTTTTCTTGCAGTGACAGCGGCTCATGACGGTGTTGCTGCCACCAGTCTTTGCTGCGAACCTTTGCACTATCTGTCAATTCAACTGTATTATCAGAGCGATAAAACGAATCTTCTTTCTTTTCGTTGATCAAGAAGTTAGTGCGTGAGGATAATTTCCTTCCATAAAAACCATAAACTTCCGTGTTTTTAGTGATTTTGAAATCAACAATCATTTTTTCTTTTGTCAACATCCAAACCTCTTTGGAAACTTGCCGAAAGGTGTGTTCAAAGTATAAATCTTGCACGTAATTTATGTTTGCCCATGGCGACATATGCGCTTTGATATTTTTCACAGCATAGGTTGTGTCATGGATCCACATTTCTCCCTCAAAAGTCATATCGCCTGTTCGCTTCGGAACAAATCTCAGTTTATAGCACCATTGATTATCAATGAACGTGGAATCATCAAGGTAAAACCGATAAAAACTTCTTGCATAATCAGCTAGTGGACTTATAAAAGCCCTGTTGAACATGTTGATATTGTTGTCATAGACGTTGATGTCAAGATACATATCTCCCATAAACTGGTTTGCTTGAATATTGTCAATACCAGTGATGTGTGTGCCATGAACAATTTCTCTTTTTGATTTAGGGTTGTTCTTATAGTAAAAGTCTGATAGGGATTCACTCAAGATAACAGGCAGGTAATTTTCTCCCTTTTCATTCGAGTCTAGGTAATCCATTACCAAATCAAGTCGTTTAACTACATCACGATCAGTGAATTTCTCTCCGATATTGTTGAGGTCGAGCTGCATTTTATTGTAAACCTCATATTGATAGGACAGCAATTTCTCTTTGTTGTTGATGTGTTTATTGGCAACAACACGTTTGTGAAGACGTGTAGAAGGTAATTCATCTGGTGGGCGAATCACTACTTCTTGAATTTCAGCAATTCGTGTAGTCATTTTGACATTGAATTCTTGAATTTTATCCAATTCAACTCCAAAAGTTGCCGTTAAATATCCGCTATATATAAATTGAATAGAGTCAGATGCATAATAGGTTTCAATGGAATAATTTCCCAAAGAATCTGTCACTGTGCCAATCTTCGAATTTTTGAACTGGACTTTGACGTAGGGCATTTTTTCACCTGTATTGGCGTCCCAAACTGTTCCGAAAACACGTGTTTGTTGGCCAAACACAGCTCCACCGGTGAGGGAGATTAATCCAATTAAAATGGCAACTTGAAAAAATTTAATTGTCCTCAACCCTAACATGTTTTAGGATGATATTTCTTTTTTGAAACGTCTTTTTTCAACGCGTTTAGCAACTATAACACCAACTTCATAGAGAATAAGAATTGGTATTGAAACAACTATTTGTGAAATAACATCAGGTGGTGTAATGATTGCCGAGATGATTAATACGCCAACAATGGCATGCTTTCTATATTTCTTTAAAAAATCAGCAGTTATTATTCCAAGACTAGCAAATATATAGGTGACTATCGGTAATAAAAAGAGAAGTCCTGAATAGAATACTGTCGAAAGTACAGTGCTCATGTAAGAGTTTATTGTGAAAATATTTTGAATTTCACCACTGATCTGGTAGGCTCCGAAAAATTGTACACAAAGCGGTGCGACCACGAAATACCCAAAAAGGATTCCCAAGAAAAATAGGAAACTTACCCAAAACACAATTCCTCGAGCAACTAGTTTTTCATTTTGTTTTAATCCTGGTTTCACGAATGACCAAAGCTGATAGAAGAGATACGGGAATGAGATCACGATTCCACCCATTATACTCATCATCATGGCATAACTGAATTGGCCAGACATGGTTGTGCTCTGAAAACTTACGGGTATTTCTTTGATACAGATTCCTAACCATTTACACATATATCGAAAGGTCACGAATTCTTCATTGTGCATGGATAAAAAAATCGTTTCTATGATCCACTTCTGATAAATAAAAATGACTACAGCAACAATGACTATCGCAATAGACATTTTTACCAGGCGCCATCTCAATTCTTCAAGATGGTCTAAAAAGGACATATTTTTTTCGTCACTCATTGAGGATGCAAAAATAATCAATCAAACTATCTAAAGTTGGAAAATGAGCCTTGTTAAATGGTAAAATGTTTCATTCGATTCATTCACTTAGTCTAAAAATGTTAAGTTTTCATTAAATTAGTGCTACATTTTGTGTACCTTACATTCTATTATAAAATAAATCATTTCATATGACGGAACAAGAACTTAAAATTGCACTTCGCAAGTATTTCGGGTTTGACAGTTTTAAGGGAAAACAGGAGAGTATCATCTTAAATGTTTTAGAAGGCAATAACACATTTGTAATAATGCCTACAGGTGGCGGTAAATCAATGTGCTACCAATTGCCAGCTTTGTTATCAGAGGGAACAGCGATAGTCGTTTCCCCATTGATTGCGTTGATGAAAAATCAGGTGGATGCTATACGCAATGTTAACGACGATGAGGGTGTGGCCCATTTCATGAATTCTTCACTTTCAAAAACTGAAATCACAAGAGTTAAGCAAGATATTCAAGATAAAAAAACGAAACTGCTCTACGTCGCTCCTGAATCATTGACGAAGCAAGAAAATATAGATTTCTTGACATCTGTTAATATTTCCTTTTTTGCCATTGATGAAGCGCATTGTATTTCCGAATGGGGGCATGATTTTAGACCAGAATACCGACGACTAAGAGAAATATTTGAAAAAATATCTAATGTTCCAATAATAGCATTAACTGCCACCGCAACACCAAAAGTTCAATACGACATTCAGAAAAACTTGAACATGTTGGATGCGACGGTTTTTAAATCGTCATTTAATCGCGACAACCTTTACTATGAAATGAGGCCAAAGCGAGATGTTGAAAAGGAAATCATTAAATACATTCGAACCAAAGCTGGTAAAAGTGGAATTGTTTATTGCCTTAGTCGCAAAAAAGTAGAAGAACTTGCCGAGCTTTTACAAGTCAATGGCATTAACGCACTGGCTTATCACGCAGGACTCGATGCTGCTACAAGAGGAAAGCATCAAGATATGTTCCTAATGGAGGAAGCTGATGTGATTGTTGCAACGATTGCATTCGGGATGGGAATAGATAAACCCGATGTTCGTTATGTGATTCACCATGATATCCCAAAGTCACTTGAAAGTTATTACCAAGAAACAGGTAGAGCAGGAAGAGATGGAGGCGAAGGCGAATGCATCGCTTTTTACAGTTAT
>CAISOQ010000410.1 GCA_903887095.1 uncultured Flavobacteriia bacterium | reverse complement strand
GTGCCAATTGACTTTGTGAAAATTTCACATAATCAAAAACACAAATCAAATTTACGACTTATTCCGGGGGACAAGATAGTAGTTGAGAGGATGACTCAAACGGTGAAGGTAATCGGTGAGGTAGAGCTAAACTCCGAATTTTCAAAGGTTGGAAATAAACGAGCGAAATATTATATCAATTCTGCGGGAGGTTTCAAGGAAGAAGCGGACAAGCGAAGAGTGTATGTGGTTTATGCCAATGGTTTTGCGAAAAAGACAAAGAAATTCTTGTTTTTTATAATTTATCCGAAGCCTGGTAATGGTTCTCAAATAGTTGTAACTCAAAAAGCAGCTAACAGAAATAAGATTAGTTCGGGTGAAGTAATAGGTATCTCTAGTGTCCTATCAAGTATCACAGGAATGACGATAGCCTTGATTAATTTATTACAACCTTAGTAAGATGGAAAATCGGAATGAGCTCAGTTTTTTAAATCTATTCCAAGGCAGCAGATTCCTTGTTCGTTTTCTTTTGACAAAGTGGAAAATGATTTCATTGATTTCAATTACGGGTTTAGCTATCTGTTTGACATTGAGTTTCCTGTTACCGATAAAATATAGGTCCTCATTAAGTTTTGTAGTGGAAGATGACGCAGCGAGTATGGGTGGACTTGGTGCAATTGCGAACAGTTTTGGTCTTGGCATGATGGGAGGAGGCACCTATAATACTTCAAACATAATTCAGTATATGCAGATGCGTACGCTCGTCGAGAAGGCACTTTTAAGCGAAATACCTAATGACCTGAAAAATAGAACATTTGCACAAGAATATATCGATGCATATCGTATCAATAAAAACTGGAGCGAAGATCCAAGATTGAAACAAATGAGTTTTAAGGTCAATGATTTGAGAAATAGTTTCTCCATAGAAAAAGATAGTATTTTATATGATATCTATACTGACCTCATTGAAAAAGGGCGTTTAATGGTGAAGCTGAGAAATACGGAGAGCTCAGTGATTGATATACAGGTGGAAACAAGATCGTCCGTCTTTTCACAGTTTTTTCCAGAGCGTTTAGTGAACATCGTTTCTGAAACGTACATAGAGAATAAAACGAAAAAAAGCCGAACACAGGTTGCGTCAATCACGAAACAGGTTGATTCAGTTAGAATGGAATTGTATAATTCAATTTCCGGGGCGGCAACATCAAGTGATGAAGTGTTCGGACTCAATCCGGCAATGAATAAACAGAGAGTTAACCTAGCCGATAAACAGGTGGATGTTGAGGCTAATACTGCCATATTAAAGGAGCTTGTTAAAAATATGGAAATAGCGAAAATGACATTGTCAGATCAGACGCCGATTATTGAAGTTGTTGATAGGCCCGCTCTCCCTATGGAAAAAATACACGTCAAAAAAACTTTTGCTGTGGTTGTTGGAACTTTACTTGGATTTCTTTTTGGGGTGTTCATCTATTCTATGAAATATTTTTTCTTGGAAAGAATGATTGAAAGCAATTAGTCTTAAAGGTTTGAATCATGAAATCTACTTATGAGTCCGATACTATGGAAATAATATATGTTTCCATAGTTACTCTTTTGTTAACGGGGGCCTTTTTTCCAATG
>CAISOQ010000409.1 GCA_903887095.1 uncultured Flavobacteriia bacterium | reverse complement strand
ATAAAGATCCAGCCTATATCTTGCGTTATTCTCAAAAAGATTATGACTGGGCAATCGAAAATGAATATGCGCTGTGGAAATACCTCGTTGACGAGAAAATGCTCTTCAAAATAGACGAATTAAATACAAAAAACCTATTGGGTGACGGACCTTTTACACCTGGTTTGCCTGAGAAGGGACCAGATCGATTGGGTCAATTTCTTGGGTACAGAATGATCCTGAAATACATGGATATTAATAGTGTATCCTTAGATGAACTTTTAAAAACAACGTATTCCGATATTTTAGTGGAATACGAAATAGATTGAGGATGGAAGACAAAATTGTGAAAACATCAGAAATAATGGTGAAGGTAGGTCTAAATGAAAATAATCTACCAGTTGCCATGCGTTGGTCTGCGCAGGATGGAAATGTGGAAGAAGCGCCGGCTAAAGCCATGCTGCTCTCGTTGTGGGATCCACAAAACAATAACACGATGAAAATTGACCTATGGACAAAAGACATGTCTATAGAGGAGATGAAGCAATTTTTCCATCAGACATTATTGACAATGGCCGATACTTTTGAAAGAGCGACAGGTGAGCATTTGATTACAGAAGATTTAAGAGATTACTGTTATCATTTTGCCGATAAAATGCAGATTTTACCAGAAAAATAATGATATCTGGAATTCTTAAGAAAATGCGCACTGAACTGAACGATACGGTTCAGTATGCTCTCCATTTGAATGAACAATTGTACATGAATGATTTTTTAGGCAAAGAAATCAGAATGGAATGGGATGGTCGTATCATTTGTGGTTCTTGTGGAGTTCAAACAAAAAAATCATTTGGTGAAGGGTTTTGCTACAATTGTTTTGTAAAGGCACCTGAAGCTGCTGAGTGCATCATTCGTCCAGAACTGTGCCGTGCGCATTTAGGAGAAGGAAGAGATGTTGAATGGGAACTGCAGCATCATAACGTGCCACATATTGTCTACTTAGCTGCATCTGATATTGTAAAAGTGGGTGTTACCCGGTCCACGCAAATTCCAACGCGTTGGATTGATCAAGGCGCTGCTGCTGCAATTCGATTGGCTGAAACACCGAATCGTTTTGAAGCGGGCAAATTGGAAGTTGCGCTCAAATCCTTTTTTTCTGATAAAACAAATTGGCAACGCATGCTGAAAAATGAAGTTGATCAATCAATTGATTTGGTTCAGGAAAAAATGGGAACTTCATGATCAATTGCCTTCAGATCTTACTACCTATTTTTCAGAAAATGACGAGGTGATAAGCTTCAACTATCCAGTTCTTGAATATCCTGCTAAAGTTGTAAGTCTGAGTTTTGATAAAACCGCCATTGTTGCGGGAGTTTTAAAAGGAATAAAAGGACAATACCTGATTTTTGAAAATGGGAATGTATTCAATATAAGAAAACACACTGGCTATTCTATTGAATTGACTTCTAGTTAAAACTTTAAAATGGGTAAAGATAAACTTCGACGATTTGAATTAATGAAAGACTTTGCGAATGTCTTTCAGCCAACTATTTCTGAACCTTTTCCGCTAAAAGGAAAATGGAGACAGGAATATTTCAAAAATGATAATCCTATTATTTTAGAGTTAGGTTGCGGCAAAGGAGAATATTCCGTTGGTTTAGCCAATCATTTTCCAAACAAGAATTTTATCGGTGTAGATATCAAGGGTGCTAGGATGTTTATTGGAGCCAAAGAGGCTTTAGCGAACAAAATGGACAATGTTGCTTTTATACGTTCAAAAATTGACTTTATCTGTGATTATTTCGATAACAATGAAGTGGATGAAATATGGTTAACATTTTCTGACCCCCAGCCTAAAAAACCGCGTAAAAGGTTGTCTTCCCCCATTTTTATTGAGCGTTACCGTGCCATTTTAAAAAGAGAAGGGATTATTCATATGAAGACAGATTCCGATATTTTGTTTGAATATACCGAAGAACAAATCCATGAGCAAAATTATACATGTTTGGAATTGACTTGGGATTTGTATGGAAGTTTACCAGAAACGATTGATCCTCAAACTAGAGAGATCTTTCATATAAAAACGCATTACGAAAAGCTGTTCACTGCCAAAGGAAGTGTCATTAAATATTGCAAGTTTAAGCTAAATTGACAGTTAACGAATTAGGTTAACGTGGCCCAAAAGCAATTTTCGCTCGTCAGACTCAGCAGACTTAAAAATTATTTTCCAATCATAGGTGCCATCTTGGGCAGAAATATTATCTACGGAATAAGAACCATCCCAACCAATTTCGGGATTGTGCGACTCAAAAACGAGTTGTCCCCATCTATTATAGATACATAGGTTATAATTATCTGGTTCGAAACCACTATTAAAGATTGGTTTGAATACATTATTAAATTCATCACTATTTGGAGTAAAGGTATTAGGAACATAAAAGATTAATTCTTCCTTGATTTCAATGAAAATGGAAGTTGTATCAACACAACCATTTATTGATTCAGCTATAAGATATACGGTATAGCCATCTGTTTCCAAATTTGAGTAATTGTGCGATACATTATAGTCAGTGCTCTGATTTCCATCTCCAAAAAACCAAGAATAATAAGATGCATTTATTGATTCATTCTCAAAATAAACAGAGTTATCCAATTCGCTAATTTGGTTCGTGGAAGTGCTGAAATTGGCAATTGGCGGATCATCTAAACATACCGCATTTTGAACACTCATTGACCCTTGACATCCTTGAAGAGTTGAAATTAGTTGTATATCTATACATCCCGTCTGATTCAAAGTGATTAATGGACCGTCACAGCCATTGTATATTTCACCATTACTGAGTTGCCATTCGCAATCACTTGCATTTTGGCTAGT
>CAISOQ010000408.1 GCA_903887095.1 uncultured Flavobacteriia bacterium | reverse complement strand
TCCAAAATCTACAACAACGGAAGTTGTACCTTGACCCGAAGCAATCGTTGCACCAGAAGGAACAGTCCAATTGTAACCAGTTGCTCCTGAAACTGCGCCAATAGAATAAGTATTGTTTGTAGCATTTTCACAAAGTGAGCTTGCACCTGTTATTGATCCTGGAGTTGCAGGTGCGCTATTCAACGTAACTGATGCAACTGCAGCAGCGCTTGTTCCACAACTATTCGTTGCAGTTACGCTCACATTACCTGATGTAGTCCCAAAATCTACAACAACGGAAGTTGTACCTTGACCCGAAGCAATCGATGCACCAGCTGGAACACTCCAAGTGTAACCAGTTGCTCCTGAAACTGCGCCAATAGAATAAGTATTGATTGTTGCATTTTGACAAAGTGAAGTCGATCCTGTTATTGATCCTGGAGTTGCAGGTGCAGTATTCAACGTAATTGATGCATTAGCAGCAGCACTCGTTCCACAACTATTCGACGCTGTTACACTCACATCTCCTGATGTAACTCCAAAATCTACAACAACGGAAGTTGTGCCCTGACCTGATGCAATCGTTGCACCAGAAGGAAGAGTCCAATTGTAACCAGTTGCTCCTGAAACTGCGCCAATAGAATAAGTATTGTTTGTAGCATTTTCACAAATTGAGGTTGAACCTGTTATTGATCCAGGAGCTGAAGGTGCAGTATTCAACGAAACTGATGAAATTGCAGCTGCACTCGTCCCACAACTATTCGACGCCGTTACACTCACATTACCTGACGTAACCCCAAAATCTATAAAAACAGATGACGTGCCCTGACCGGATACAACATTTGCATCAGCTGGAACACTCCATAAATAACTCGTCGCTCCTGAAACCGATGCTATTGAATAAGTATTATTTGTCGCATTTTCACAAAGTGAGCTTGCACCTGTTATTGATCCTGGAGCTGCAGGTGCAGTATTCAGCGTAACTGCTGAAGTTGCAGCAGCACTCGTTCCACAACTATTCGTTGCAGTTACGCTCACATCTCCTGATGTAGTTCCAAAATCTACAACAACGGAAGTTGTACCTTGACCCGAAGCAATCGATGCACCAGAAGGAACAGTCCAATTGTAACCAGTTGCTCCTGAAACAGCGCTAATAGAATAAGTATTATTTGTAGCATTTTCACAAAGTGAGGTTGCGCCTGTTATTGAAACAGGAGTCGATGGGGAGCTATTAACTTCTAGAGTTAATGCTAGAGCACCACTACTTATATCACCGGCTGTTAAAGTAAAGCTATAATCTGTATTTGATGAAGGATTCACTGTTGTTGTCTGGGCATTCGGTGTCGAACCACCTGACGGTGTTCCCCCTGTCCATGCATAACTTACATTTGGAGTTCCAGTTATTGTAATATCATCGATAGTAAAAGGAGGATCTCCGCAAACATTATAATCATTAATCCATCTAAAACCGATATAAAATTGTTGTCCATTCAAACTTGAAGGAAGATTCATGTTGGATACAGATTGTATTGTGGATTGACCAAAATATTTTCCAGCACCATCACCTCCAGATGTTAGATCTGTCCAAGTGACGCCATCCAACGAATAGCAAATCATACCGTAATCAAATCCACTTTCACCAACACATTTCCAATTGAATGACATGGATAAATTGGAATAATTAGAGGCATTTATTTTTTGTGAATTATCGAATGCTATTAAGTCATTGGGGATTCCTGCCCATGAACCCAACCAATAATCATCATCACCATCCCATAAATATGAATTTGGTGTACCGTAATAATCATCATACAGTCCTAATGATTGGCTCCCTGCAATTGCGCCACTTGTTTGAATTCTCCAATATGTATTATTTTGAGCACCTATTACCTTCCAACCAATAAATTGTAAGCTCCCCAAATAAAAACTATAGCCATTATAGTATCTCTCGAAGTTTTCCGAATAAAGTGTGACAACAGAATTAAAGGTACTTCCATTAAGTGTAGAATTTTCGCCTGTACAAATAGTTGATGGAGAAGCAAAGGCCGTGACTGGTACATACGATAGACGAATAAATCCCTGTGCACCTGCCCCACCGGTAGAATTTCCAAAAGTATTTGTCCTGCGCGAACCTGCTCCACCACTCCCATATTTTTCAAATGCTGAGTCACCATTACCTCCAGTAGTTCTTCCGTCAGCACCATCTCCACCTCCAAATCCTGCCCCCGCAATACCGCCGATTATATTAGAAGCATTACCCCCATTACCATCAGATCCTGCACCGCCGCCACCACCACCTGTTCCAGAAGCAGGTGCACTTGTTCCTCCATTTCCACCATTGTAACCTGAACTCGTGTAATAACCTGAAGAAGCTTGACCACCAGTAGCACCTGTAGTTGTGTTAATAAGCACACCCCCACCTCCTTTTGCTAAAATTCCTGAAGAAACACCTCCTGGAGCTATGTCTGAAGATGAAAATACTCCACTAGAACTAGCATTGAACCACGTATCGCCACCAGAATTTCCAGCCGTACCACCAGAACCAATTGAAAAATAATATGTTGTATTTGGTGTAACAGATATTATCGATTTACTGTATGCGCCGCCGCCTCCGCCGCCTGCATACCCGTTGCCAGTGCGCGATCCACCACCACCACCACCTGCCCAGCACTCAACTGAAACTTGATAAACATTAGCCGGACAGACCCATGTTCCCGGTCCAGTAGTAGTTTTATCCTCTATTAATTGGGACCAAAAGTTTAAGGAAATTGATATGAAAAACGACGAAATTGCTAATCTCACAAATGATCTTGGAGTTAACATTTTCACACAATATTTGAATACTTTTTGTTTATTTAGAAATTCCTTTATGCAGTAGTTTTTAATTAATGAGGAAATTGTAAGGTTCAGCATTGTAGTAGTTTTAGTAATCCTACTAAAATTAAAAAATATACACTAGAAAATTAAGTTTGTAAAATAAATTATCTTTTCAGTATATAAAATTTGTAGTTAAACTTCTAGCTTCTCGTGTTTACAATCTGCACCCCATCACATAGTCTTCCATCCAAAAACCATTTCCAATATCGATGTTTTCTTCCTTGAGGATTTTAAATCCAATGTGCTTGTAAAAACCGACAGCTTTGTTGAATCGATTGACATTCAATAGGATTGAATCACATTTATTTTCTTTAGCGACCTGAACCGCTTGTTGAAACAACAACTTCCCACCTCCCGTTCCTTGCATTTCGGGCAAGACGTACAATTTATGAATTTTGACTTGCGAAGGTTCAGGAAAATTTAACTGAAGCCCAATGAATCCGACCGATTTTTGATTGTTTACAAGCAAATAAAATTGATGACCGTTTTCAATTTGTCGAATCAATTCATTTGGATTGTACATCCAATCGAGCATGTAACGAATTTGTTCTTCAGTAAGAATATCCTTGAACGTGTCGGGCCAAATCTTTTCTGCTAAATCAGAAATAACTCCTACCTCATCAGATTGAATGTGAACGATTTCCATTATAATTTAACAAATCTCACTTGTTGGATTCGACCATTGATTTCCATTCGAACAAAATAATTCCCTGGTTTTAGATCAGCTACAGAAATAGATGCATTTTCAATTCTCCTCTCAATAACTTTACCCATTTCATCAATGATCTGAACCTGAGAAGGCAGTTCTTCAACCAAGGTAAAATACAAATCATTGATAACAGGATTTGGGAACACATTCCAATCAAGTTCCTTCATCTCAATTTCTTCTGTACCAACCGTAATTAAAGCCAGTTTAACAGCATTGTACGCGTCAATCTTGCCCCACCCCCACTGCGTGCTTCCACCTAATGGAATAACCCCTGTGAAATTATCTTCTCGCGTAGTTTGAATCAGGATTTCTTTAATTTGCTCAGCCGACAAATAAGGATTTGCCTCTAGAATTAATGCTATGACACCTGTAACCATTGGTGCTGCCATCGATGTTCCTGAAAATCTTGAAAATGGATACGTCCTGCCATTAAAATCAACTGTTCCTATCGATGTAAAAGCATTGTCTGTGTAGGAAGATATGGAAGAAGCAACAGCAACGCCCGGGGCAGCAATTTCAGGCTTGAGTACCTCATCATATCGCGGTCCAATACTAGAAAAAGAAGCACCGCCTCCCCCAACAAGCGAGCCGCCAGGTGTATAATATTGTGAAGCGTAGGCAGCTACACTTAACAAACTGTTTGTGCAGGAAGGCTCACTAATTCCGTATTTATTATCACCAATAATAGTTCCAGTGCCTGAAGCAGAAAATGGCATTCCCCAATTGCCAACATCGGTAGACAATTCTGTCACATTCCAATAATGAACCCTGCTCGATACCGCTCTTGACTTTAATAAAACGCGCAAACTACTGGTATTTTTAACACGTATTCGCATTTGAGGTCGTCCATTTTGAGGATGGGACGCATCCGCAGAAATATTGTACCAAATAGTATCTGCATTCACGATCAAAAAAGTGTCCACATAATTTACCGTGGTTGCAGTCGAGTAATATGGACTTTGAGCTAAAAGTGAACTCCCTGTTACATTATAAATTTGAATACCAGACTCAAACGAGTTACCCGATTCTCCCCAGGCATGAATGCTTTGTCCCCACATATTTGCGTTCGATGCATTACTGTAAAATTCTATTCTAGAGCGAATTGAATCATTGTTAAAGTCCTTTTTAATATGAAAATTCACATTGCCGTTGTTTCCTCCTGAATTCGAGAATACGACACCTAAACTCGAATAGGCATCAATCGCTTGACTAAGTAATGAAGTTCCGTCTAATGTACCCATGTGATACAATCCCCAACTCATGTTTATCACTAATCGCTTTGCCTCAGACTGCGACTTTTGATACATCCATTCCCAGGCATCCAAAACCGCGGATTCATCCACTAAAAAGGTGGCAAACAAGTATTTTGCTTCAAAGGCAACACCTCGATGAACTGTTCCTGCGCCACTTCCTCCTGCAATTCCGGCTACATGGGAGCCATGTGTAGCATAACTGTAAATATTGGCTGTATCTGCTCCGGCATCCAGGAATTCAGGTAATGTCGTATATTCTGTTCCATAACTGAAACCTGTTGGAGGTGGACCGGCTGTTTTATATTGATCCCAAGCTGCGAGAATTCTCGTGTTTTGAAGCAAGGTATCGTAAAACATTGGCGAAGAATAATCAAAACCCCAATCCGTAATTCCAATCAGCACATTTTTACCTGTGTAACCTTGAGGAAGGCCAATCCCACGCTGAACACTGTCTGCACCAATATCTTTCACAGCTTTATCCAAAAATGGTTTAATCTTTCCAGCCAATTGAATAGATTTGATTCCTGGCAACTGACTTAACTTATTCAAATTAGTGAGAGGCACTCTTAAGCTGATGATCGATCCCTTTTGATCTCCCGGAATACAATCCATGCTTGTAAGATTCGCTCTCGAAAAATTCTCAGCTTTCTCAGCAAGAAAAGAAACAAAATAGAGCCCTTTGATTTTTACAACTGCAAATCGGTTTATAATTTCTGAGGACGGTTGTCCTTTATGCTGAAGGAGATCTTTTTGAATTAGATAAACATCCGCTTTAGTATTCCCAGGAATCAAAACTTGTGAAATAGAAATTTGCCCAAAAAACAGACAAAGTAATAGGAAAAGGTTTTTCATTGCGGACGATTTAAGCCTAATTTTAGCAAAAATAACAAAGCAATCAAGTGCTTTTTAGCTTGAATCGTATGATTTTTGAACAAAATCAGGTGAAATAGATGTTAAACATTTAAGTGAACACCTATTTCACTCCAAAAAACTTATCCCTTTCCTACTTTTATTTTTGTTTCTGGTTTTGCAGGAGAGCTAGGCACTGCAGGTGTCGATGTTTTTGTTGGGTTTGAAGGCTTATTTGGAACCGAAGGATTCGTATGCGGAAGATTTATCTGCTCGGGCACTTCTTTAGAATCAGCTTTAGGCAATTCTTTGTTCACGTTTGGCTTTGCAATGGTCTGAGGCACAGGTCTTGTTGGCGGATCTTTTTTATCCCCCATTGGATTGTAGCTTGGATGTCCTGGATTTACATTTGGAACAGGCTTATCAATCTTTCCTAATTCAACTCCTTTAATCGGATCACTTATTGAAGGCCTTGGTGCAGGTGGAATCTCAAGGTAAGCCTGATCAAAAATACAGCCCTTCAAATCTTCGCCACGTATCCCATTTTCTTCACAAACTCTTCGCGCATTGGTTTGTTGAGTTGGTGTTAAATCAGCTATTGTGCGGTGGACTCTCGGAAATGATTCATCTGTATACGTCAACGTATTGTTGCCAACAGCGTAATCGAAAAGCGATGTTTCTTGGGTAATTCTGTATTTACGCGCAAAATCTCTTGCAATAAATGCCAGGTATTCTTTTTCCATTTCATTTGACGCCTGTTGCATTGCATCATTGCCAAATGAAGAAAACGAAAATAGATTTCTGTTATTCGTTCCATTGTCAAAATCATCATTTCTTGAACCGTTCGCATTTCCAAGCAGTCCATCCATGTCATTTTGGGAGCATGGGTACACCTGAACTGTAAGATTAATAAAATTTACAGGTGAACCATGTCGCATTTCAGCTTGAACAACTTCACCTGTTGGCCAAGCAATTCGATACGAATTATTTGAATAATTGATTGTGCCTCCATGTGTCAAAAAGTAAGTGCCACCGACTAGTGTAACCACCTGACCGTTTACCCTTAGAGAAGAAGTCTCAATACGATCTGGTTTTTCATTCGCATAAATACACACACGATCACCCGCAACGTTCATTGCAACAGCTGTATTTAATGAAAAATCATCACGTTGCGCTTGCTGACGCGTTTGAATCTCAAATCGATTTAATGGAGATTTTGCAAGAACAAACTCCCCTACTGTTTGAAATGAATAGGTCGCACCATCAAATGATTGTAAATGCGGATCGCCATAGGTTCTTGCCGTGGTTGCTTGACATCCGGATCTCGATACCATGCGACTCATGCGATCCCACTGCTGCTGGTCTTCATTATTCATAGAAGATCTAGCATTTGATGCTATCAATTGATTAAGCGACGCTCGTTCATTGTCAGGAAGCGCACGGTACATATCAAATGGTGTGATGCTCTCCGGAAAAGTTCTATCGGGCACAGGTTGGTCATTTGCCAAAGAAAGCAAACTATTTGCCAGCCATTCACCTCTTATTGGATCCCATTTTGTTAAATCATTTTTTAATGAATTAATCCTTTCAGAAGAAGATGTTTGCTGAGCAGATAAACTACTTGCTACAAGCCCAAAAAAAAGGGAGATTGAAAGTATTCTTGTTTTCATGGTTTGACTTTTTAAGAACGCAGCTAATTACCAAATGCTATGCCACAGTTAAATCTAAGAACTAACAATGTTAATTTATCAAAAGTTCACATTAAAATAATTGGAAAATAGTAATTATAATTTTAACTTGCGTCAACCTTAAGATTGAACATGAACACAGCAATAACAGAAGGCGTTCAAATTACCGTAACCACCCAGTTCAGGGAGGATCTATCACAGATCGCCGGGAGTCAATTTTTCTTTAACTACCTTGTTAAAATGCAGAATCTGAATGATTTCAACGTTCAGTTAATACATCGTGACTGGTACATTTTTGACTCTTTGAACGAACCCAATTTCGTAAGTGGTGAAGGTGTAATTGGTGAGCAACCTGTCATCCAATCTGGTGAGCAATACAGTTACACAAGTGGATGTGAATTATTCTCAGAACTAGGTTTTATGAAAGGATTTTATACATTCAAAAATCTAAAAACAGGCAAATTATTTCAAGTTCACATTCCCATTTTCAACTTGGTTTACCCTGCTAAAATGAATTGATCATTGTTTTCTTAATGCAATAACTATCATTGCAAGAATAAGGAATGAAAATAGCCCGTAAATGATCAGACTAACACCTTGAACCGAGTGCGATGTTTCATTCGTAAACACATTGCCTTCTTTTGAAAATCGAATTCGCTCTAATTCAATCATTTCATCGTTTTCTTTTTCTGTACCAACATTTAATTCCTGAGAAAGAATCGCTTGCTTTTTTACAAGCGTTTCCATTTCTGTTAACGCTTCTTTCAATTTACCTTTACTCTTAAATACTTCAACAAGTGCAATGGTGGCATCCTTAAATTCTACCATCAATTTTTTAGTGTAAGCATAATTTTGGGCTTTACGAAATGAAGATATTGCCTTATCCGTCTGATTCAGTTGAAAATAATAATCTCCAAAATTGTAAAGACTTTCAGCAATTGAACGAATATTTCCTGATTGACACCTTAAAGAATAAGCCTCTTGAAATAGCTTCAAAGACCGACCAAAGTCCTTGTCGTTAAAGTGGACGATAGCCAAATTGTTTTTTGCTTGCGCAATAGACAAGTTTGATTTGGAAAGCTTCCCATATTTGGCGCTCTTTTCATAGTATTCCATCGCCAACGATTTGTTTGCTCTAGCCTCTTCAATTTGCCCCAATAATGCATAAGCATTGGAAGTTGATTCCCACTTTTCTAATCGCAGACACTGAGATTTGTAATGTTTCAATAATGCAGCTGCTTTTAAAGTGTCACCGAGTTGAAGACAGGCCTGTGCAAAATTTGATTCAGCCAAAAAAGAGGAAGTTTCATCCGACGATTCCTTTCCAATTCTTAAGGAGCGTAAGTAGCAAATTATCGATTCTTTGGGATTACCTTGCAATAAAATTGAATTGCCCGCTTCGTTCCAGGTTTCTCCCGCAAGTTGCGCATCATTGATAATTGTGAAAAATAATGCCGCTTCTTTTAAGTAAGTGGCACCTTTCTCATGTCGCCCTGTTCGACTTAAATATGTTCCAAGGTTGCGCTTCCCAACATTTAAAGCAAAACGATCGTTTTCATCATAAGCTCTTTTCATTGTTTTAAATGCATCATCACGAAGCGCATTCAAATCATTTCGCATTAAGAAATTCCAATTTTCAATGGATTTTCTGACATATTCTTTTGATTGCTGAGCATGAAATGTTTGTGAAACTAAGAAGATAAAAAATATTAACAACCTGGTCTCAAGTCCATTAAACCAATTTTGTGTTTTTTCGTTCGTAGATTTGAGTATATCCGCAATCATGATTGCAAGGATAACCAACAATCGTTACTTTTGCAAAAAATTATTTTTTATGTCGAACGCTATCTTCAATGTACCAGTTGCTAAAAATGAACCTGTAAAAGCGTATGCCCTAGGGTCTGCTGAAAGAGAAAGTCTGCTTGCAAAGTACCATTCAATGTACCAACAAGCTCCAATTGATGTACCCTTGTACATTGGTGGTAAGGAAGTTCGAACTGAAAACAAAAAACCTTTAACATCTCCACACGATCACCAAAAAGTATTGGGTCATTATAACGTTGGTACTGCGGAGCATGTAGAACAGGCTATAGATGCTGCTTTAAAAGCAAAAAAGGATTGGGCAAATTTACCATGGGAAGAACGTGCTGCAATTTTCTTGAAAGCGGCAGATCTTTTAGCTGGTCCTTTTAGAGATAGAATGAATGCCGCTACAATGTTAGCGCAATCTAAAAATGTTTATCAGACAGAGATAGATGCGGCATGTGAGTTGATTGATTTTTTCCGTTTCAATGTTCAATACATGACGCAGATATACCGCGAGCAACCAGAATCATTGCCTGGCATGTGGAATCGATTAGAATATAGACCATTAGAGGGATTCATTTTTGCTTTGACTCCATTCAATTTCACTTCGATTGCAGCAAATTTATCTGCTGCACCTGCAATGATGGGAAATGTTGTAGTTTGGAAACCAGCAGAATCACAAATATACTCTGCACAGGTTATAATGGAACTTTTCAAAGCAGCTGGTGTGCCTGATGGGGTTATCAACATGGTGACTGTCAGTGGTCAAGTTGCAGGAGAAGTAATATTCAAACACAAAGAATTTGCTGGATTGCATTTCACTGGATCGACAGGAGTTTTTAGAAAATTATGGAAAGACATAGCTAACAACCTTGAAACGTATCGTTCATACCCACGCATTGTAGGAGAGACGGGCGGAAAGGATTTTGTCATGGTTCATAAAAGTGCTGAGCCCGCTGAAGTTGCAACAGCGCTTTCGAGAGGTGCGTTTGAATTCCAAGGTCAAAAATGTTCAGCTGCATCAAGAGCATATGTTCCTTCGAATATTTGGCCAGAAGTAAAACGGATTTTTGTAGAACAAGTAAATTCTTTTAAAATTGGTACTCCTGATGACACTTCAAATTTCATCAATGCCGTGATTGATGGAAAAGCATTTGACAAAATTTCTGGTTACATTGATTATTGCAAAGTACAATCCGACGCAGAGATTATAACAGGTGGAACCTATGATAATTCCAAAGGATATTTCATTTCGCCAACGACAGTGGTAACTTCGAATCCAAAATTCCGAACAATGTGTGAAGAGATTTTCGGTCCGGTTCTTACCATTTATGTATATGATGAAAACAAATTTGAGGAAACACTTGAATTGTTGGATCAAACATCTGAATATGCATTAACAGGTTCTATCATGTCGAACGACAGGTATGCAATTAATCTGGCTACACAGAAATTGCAGCATGCCGCTGGGAATTTTTACATCAACGACAAACCAACAGGCGCTGTGGTTGGTCAACAACCATTTGGAGGTGCAAGAGG
>CAISOQ010000407.1 GCA_903887095.1 uncultured Flavobacteriia bacterium | reverse complement strand
TAAATCGGTCACTTTTTGAAACTTAAAGAATATATAACTTATTGAATAACAGGCGTATTAAGGTGTAAAACGGAAATGCCGTCCAGACCGCTTAAACACTTGAAAAACAGTGAATTAAGTCGAAAGCCTCACGAAAGTGGGGCTTTTTTTATGCTTTTTGTTTTCATTTTCTCCCCTTTTCCCCTATCTGCAAGTGGGCTAATCGGTGGACTAAAATTCTCCACAGAAAAAGTCCCACGATTTGGTTCTAATTCACTGATTTGCAGTATTTAGCATTTGATTAGTTTAACGTGTTGCGATAACTTTGTAATATCATTATCGCCATGAAAAGAGCAACATTTACGATCCTTTTTTTTATTAAAAGGTCAAAACTTCTAAAAACAGGTGAAGCACCCGTTTATTTACGAATCACTTCAAACGGAGATTCTTCTGAAATTTCTATCAAAAGAAGTATCAAACCATCACTCTGGGACACAGCCCGGAACAAAGCCAAGGGCACAAGTCCTGAAGCAACAGAAATCAATGATTACCTTACAAGTATTCGTGGACAACTATTTATGCACCAACGTGAATTGCAGGAAGCAGGAAAACAAATAACAGCGAAAGTCCTGCTCAATACCTTTTTAGGTATCGGAGAAAAGCAATGGAGTTTAGTTGAATTGTTTGAAGAACATAATAACAATGTAAAGCAATTAATTGGGAAGGAATTTTCTCCACTCACCTTGCAGCGATATGATGCAGCACTCAAACACATCCGTAATTATTGCACCGTTCAATACAACAATGAGAAACTACCTTTATCAGAGGTTAACAACAAGTTTATCACTGGATTTGATTTCTACCTTAAAACCGTTGCCAAATGCCAGCACAATAGTTCTATGAAGCACATCAAGGCATTGAAGAAAGTAATTCGTATAGGCTTGGCAAATGACTACATCCGAAAAGACCCATTTGTGAGTTACCGTATTACGCAGAAAAATGTAGAACGTGAATACCTAACACAAGCAGAGATTGATATAATCATAAGTAAGGAGATAAACATTCAACGCCTGGATGTGATACGTGATTTGTTCATCTTTGAATGTTACACAGGTCTTGCCTACAAAGATTTAGAAGCATTAAAAAAAGAAAACATTGAAATTGGCATTGACGGCCATAAATGGATCGTCATACGCAGAGGCAAAACAGGTGTAACGTGTCGTATTCCTATCTTCCCAGTTTCCGAAAGCATCATTAAAAAATATGCAGCTCATGCAGAAGTGCTAATCTCAGGTAAATTACTTCCTGTTCCATCCAATCAAAAGATGAATACCTATCTCAAGGAACTTGCCTCTATTTGCGGTATTGATAAAGATTTACATACGCACTTAGCAAGACATACCTACGCAACAACAGTTACCTTGTCTAATGGCATCCCAATTGAAACCGTAAGCAAGTTGTTAGGTCATCGCAAAATGCAAACCACTCAAATTTATGCGAAGGTAATTGACAAGAAAGTGGAGGATGATATTGAAATGTTGAGAGCAAAGCTTGTAATGTAAATAACTAAAATTTCTCAAAGAAGATTTTGTCATTTTGTGTATTTAACTTTGTGTTAAATACTGAAAAAGAATGCATAATAATCATTTTCCATTCATAGAAAT
>CAISOQ010000406.1 GCA_903887095.1 uncultured Flavobacteriia bacterium | reverse complement strand
TGATATTTAGTATTTTAAAATTTCGGCACGTATTTTTCTAAAGCGCATTCAGATTATCGTAGAGTGGTTTCATGAATAATCTGGTTAGGTATTAAAAAGGGAAGGTTAGTCTTCCCTTTTTTGTTTTTTTCAAACATCAAATTATTCCTCAGTTGCAAGAACGGGTTTTCGAAATACGATCTTACCATCAAAAATATCCATCACTACTTTTTTGCTTTTATCCACAGTGCCGCTGAGCAGTGCCTTGGATAGTTCATTCAGTACCAATTTCTGGATAACTCGTTTGACTGGTCTTGCACCAAAAAAGGGATCGTATCCTGTTTCTGCTATAAAATCAAATGCATCATTTGTTACAAATAAATCAATTTCCTGTGCCTTGAGTTTCTTTTTAAGTGAATCGATTTGAATGGCAACAATTTCCTTCACATTTTCTTTGGTGAGTGGTAAGAAAAGAATGGTTTCGTCAATTCTATTTAAAAATTCAGGTCTGATCGTTTGACGAAGCAATTCTAAGACATCAACTTTGGCTCTTTCGGCAGCTAATTCAAACTCTGCAGGTTTGATATTGTCAAAGCGCTCATGTATCAACGTTGAACCTAAATTGGATGTCATAATTATAATGGTGTTCTTAAAGTTTACGAGGCGACCTTTGTTGTCAGTTAGACGACCGTCATCCAGCACTTGTAATAAAATGTTGAAGACATCCGGATGTGCTTTTTCAATTTCATCCAATAGTATTATTGAATAGGGTTTTCTTCTCACTGCTTCTGTCAATTGACCGCCTTCATCGTATCCAACATATCCCGGAGGGGCGCCAACCAGCCTAGAAACAGAATGCTTCTCTTGGTATTCACTCATGTCAATGCGCGTCATAGCGTTCTCGTCATTGAATAAGTATTCGGCCAATGCTTTTGCTAATTCTGTTTTACCAACTCCGGTTGTTCCCAGAAATATAAAGGACCCAATCGGTTTTCGTGCGTCTTGAAGTCCTGCTCTTGAGCGACGAACTGCATCCGACAATGCCGTTATGGCCTCTTCTTGTCCAACAACACGTTTTCGTAATTCATCTTCTAGGCGGAGAAGTTTGGATATTTCGCTTTCGATCATTTTACTTACCGGAATGCCAGTCCATTTGGAAACTACTTCCGCAATTTCTTCAGTGTCAACCTCTTCTTTGATCATTTTTGATCGCGACTGCATGTCCAAAAGTTGGGCTTTTAACTGCTCCAATTTTAACTCAGTTTCCTTGATTTTTCCATAACGTATCTCTGCAACCTTACCATAATCACCGGATCTTTCAGCTTGATCAGCTTCAAGTTTTAACTGTTCGATTGCTTCTTTTGAGTTTTGTATAGCGTCTACAACATTTCTTTCTGCTTGCCATTTTGCTCGAAAAGCATCTCTTTGTTCCGTTAAATTCGCGAGTTCTCGTTCGATGTTCTCAAGTTTCTTCTTGTCGTTTTCACGTTTGATCGCTTCTTTTTCAATTTCAAACTGCATGATTTTTCGCTCGATTTCATCAAGTTCTTCGGGTTTTGAATTGATTTCCATTCGAAGTTTGGATGCTGCTTCGTCGATTAGGTCAATTGCTTTGTCCGGCAGGTGACGATCAGTAATGTAACGCTGAGATAATTCAACCGCTGAAATGATTGCAGCATCTTTGATTAAAACCTTGTGGTGATTCTCGTATTTTTCTTTAATACCTCGAAGAATTGAAATTGCATCTTCAGTACTTGGTTCATCAACCATGACGGTTTGAAATCGTCTTACAAGTGCTTTGTCTTTTTCAAAATATTTTTGATATTCATTCAATGTAGTAGCCCCAACTGCTCGTAATTCTCCTCGTGCAAGTGCTGGTTTTAAAATGTTTGCGGCATCCATTGCGCCTTCGCCACCACCTCCTGCGCCAACAAGCGTGTGAATTTCATCTATAAACAAGATTATTTCACCTTCTGCATTGATTACTTCTTTTACAACGGACTTTAATCTTTCTTCGAATTCTCCTTTGTATTTTGCTCCAGCTATCAACGCTCCCATGTCTAATGAATAGACGATTTTTGATTTTAAGTTTTCAGGAACATCACCTTCGATGATTCGATGTGCTAAGCCTTCTGCAATCGCGGTTTTCCCAACTCCTGGTTCACCTATTAATATTGGATTATTTTTTGTTCTGCGAGTCAAAATCTGCAATACCCTTCTGATTTCGTCGTCACGACCAATTACTGGGTCTAACTTTCCTAAGCGTGCTAGTTCATTTAAATTTTTTGCAAACTTTTCAAGTGATTGATAGGTCCCTTCTTGACTATTTGAAGTAACCTTTTCCCCTTTTCTTAAATCCATTATGGCTACTTTTAAACTGTTTTTTGTGATTTTATTGTCTTTTAATAACGACCCTATGCTGTCTGACGCATCAATAAGTGAATAGAGTAGGAGCTCAACTGAAATATAGTCGTCTCCAAAATTTTTCAATTCATTTTGAGCATTTTGCATTAGTCGGTTTAGGCCCTGGGAGAGGTATATTTCCCCGCCTTCAACTTTAGAATATGTTTGAAGGATGCGA
>CAISOQ010000405.1 GCA_903887095.1 uncultured Flavobacteriia bacterium | reverse complement strand
GGACGCATAAACTAAACTTGCTTGAAAAATGGAAAATAAACAACAATTCAGGGTTTAATATCTTTTTGGACAATGCAGGAAACAAAAAGGAGAACAATGTTAGAACATGTACTCCAGAAGACGAATTCAACTGGCCGGGCTACTGGTAATTTTTTTAATCCCGAAAAATGATATTTCCAGTTTCCATTCGTATAGCAAGTATGGAAACAAAAACAGAACAACAATTCACGCATTGGTCGTATGAGATGACCGCTGCTCAGCGAAAATTCGATAACATGGTTGTCGGAGCGTTAACTACTTTCTTTGCTACAAACGTTTTACTATTGGTGGATTTCTTTCAGATTCCTTATGTATTGACGGGTATTTTGCCTTATGTCATCAATATCGGTTTGGTGATGATCCCTGCATTCGGACTTGGAATTCTCATGACCTGGGGGAAAACCAAAACGACGAGGGAGGCTTATGAGACTGCTCGGCTCCAACTTATCCAAGAAATTCATGGCCGTTACAAAAAGGAAGGCTGATGAAATTGCAATCTGAGTTAAACTTAAAAAAGCACCATATTTAGGTGCTTTTTTAAGTTACTCGAGTAGTCTGTTCGGACGGTAATTGCGCTTCATTCTTTCTTTTACGCGTTTATACCGCATGGCCAGCACACCTTTGGGTTTAGAGAGCTTCTCAGCGATTTCTTCGTATTTCATTCCTTGTTCATGTTTGAGTCGCACGATTAGCTGATCAATTGGCTTTTCGGGTGATAAAAGTTCATTGTATTGATGCCAGCGATCCATCAATAATTCTTCCTTTAAAATGTCGTGTTCATCTTCCGGAATTGAAAGGTAGGAAAGGTCCTCGAGTGGTTGAATGATGCTCCTACGATTTTTCCTGTAAGTATCAGTGAGGTGGTTTTTAATCAAACGATACAGCCACTGACCGATGTCTCCTCTGGAATCCAAGTGATGAAGATTCTTTGACAGGATCTTGTCGATGATCTCCTGGCGAACTTCACTGCGCTCAGACGGTCTAACACGATCGGAAAAATGTGTTTGTAACAAGCGTTCGATCATGAAATTAACAGTTAAGATTTTTTCTTTGTTGTACATGTTAGCGTTTTAGAATTAATAGTAGTTGCTCCTTCACAGGAGGGAAGGTGTTTCATTGTTTTTGTTTTAGCTTACTTGTTTTTGCGTTGAGCATTTTTATCAGGCATGTTGATATAGCGCACAACATTGCGGGTAAACTTGAGATTTTTGGATGCATGACGTTGAAGTTCTGCATCAGTGAAAAACAGCTGGTATTTTCCATTCTTTAGTTTCTTAAATCCAGTGATTTTTGCGATAAAGTAAAGGCCGCGATCCGTCAAGGAGAATACCCGGAGGTATTCACATCCTTCTGCTCGTTTTAGCTTCAATTTCCATTCTCCTGAAAATCCATCAGACATAAGTTTGTTGGGGTCGTTTTCAGTGCAGATCTGTAATCCGCTGAACTCCTTATCAAGTTCAGTAATTTTCACTTCTTTGTTAGCCAAAAGAAGCTGGGAATAAAGAGCAGCTTGATCTTCTGGGTTTACACCAAATAGAGAGATTCTTTTCTTGACAAAAGATTCTTCTCTGCCACTTTTAACATAGTCATTGAGCAAATTAAACTGCTTAACATTAAGGTTTACCATTGTATTCATACGTGTTGTTTTTAGTTATTGTTTTTTAAAATAGTGTAATAGGCTTCCTTGTTCGGAATGGAGTTGTTGTTTGGAAAAGGAAGTGAAAAGAAGATGATTGCGTGATTCCCAACCATAATTTTTCCCATGCAATTATTCTTGTCCTGAATAGAATTATAAGTCAGTTGCGGATATGCTTTTGCGAAAGCACTGGCTACTTTGTCTCCCATCAAACCAATTCGTTTCACTTTTTTGCGAGCGGCTTCTTGAACGTAGGCATGAACAAACTCCGGTTCAACACGAACATTTGCTGCGTGCTGTTCATCGATATGAGGCAGCAGATCTGCAAGTCCGATTTTTAAGTGTTCATCCAATTTCCCAGCTACGAGAAGGGGATACATCTCTGCAGCAGGAATATTTCCTGTTCCAGCATAGAAACCGGCGCGTTCTAGAAGGTTCCAGAATGAACGGTCGTGAGAAAATAAGGCACCATCACGCAGTGCTTGTCGGGTTGGGTTTAAGCCGGTAAACAATACATCGGCATCTTGTGGGATATGGTTCATAGCATTTATATTTTTTATGTTTCTAGTGTATTTTATTCTCATTTCTGGAAAAGTTTCCATCATTTTCATTTTTTTTCTAATTTTTTTCATTCTTCCAGCACAGCGTACAAAATGTCTCTGCCGATCTGGCGGTAACTTTCAAAGCAGATAAACTGATTTTTTACATACGCGGCCACATAAGCGGGGTCTTTGATGTCAGATTCGGTAAGAATGATCGTTTTCCATTCGACACCTCCTTCGATAGGAAATTCTTCAGTAGAAGGACGATTGGTGCAATGGATCTTGGCGATCAACTTCTTTTCCTCATTCACCTCATAGTTGACAAATGCTTTGAATTTTAGAAAGGCATGGTTTACCTGAACCTCCAGTTTGTACCAATAAGGAGCGGTGTTTGAATCATTGTAGGTGAGGATTGCGACAATGCCCTCGTACTCTCGAAGGAGATTTTCAAGCTTTCTCAGTTGACTGTACAAGCCTTGTTTGTAGTAATCAATTCGGTAGATCCCGAGTGGCCCCATGCCGAGGTCAATGTCTTTGCGCCAATCTTCGACGCCAGGACGTAAGGTGATGGTTTCCATCATGATAAAAAAGTATTTTGTTTATTGCAAACGGCCTTTCCGCTTGACTGAAACAAAATTAGGGGGTGATTTGACCCAATTAATTAGGTCTAGGTCGGATTTACTGAATATGTATCAATTCAATGTGATTGATGTATCTTCCAAAGATGTAACCTGCTTCAGGATAGCGGTTGAGCCAAGGCAGATAAGGGCGATTTTCTGGATGGATTTCACCTGCTAAAATTGCTCGCTCTCGCTCTTGTTCTTCTTTTTCAATTTTTTGTAGGTGATCATGGTACGTGTGCAATTCGAATTCAAAGTCAACGTAATGGGCCTCTTCATTAGTTGCAACCTTTTTCTGTGAAGGATGGATAACGAAGGTCAGTAAGTGCTTGCCAGCCCAACCATGAAACCGCAAAGTGACCTTTTCAACGATGTGGTCGTTTCCATGTATCCAGACGCCTAATGAACGTTTGAGCACGTTTTCCATGTCTGATTTGCGTTTTTCTTCTTCCGCGGGAAAGGTTTTAACCTTCATGGTGTCGGCACCTAATGGAATTGTTTTTATACTTCCATCCAAAATGAGGTCAATGCGGTAGTTGCTCAAAGAATGCGATTTGCTCCCATCCCAAATTCCTGTGAGGTAGTATAAATTCTGATACAACCGAATACAAAGTGGCATGAAGGTAACAGAGCTGATTGTTTCCGGAAGATCCTTTCGAATTACCATCGATGATGACTTGAGGTATTGAAAAGAGATTACCTCCTTTCGTTGGATGTGTCCGAGTAATTGCAATACTTTATCGATCATTCTCGACTTCGAACCTTTGAAGTAGAAGGTTGGTCCGGTAACAGCAAAAGCCGAGTTTGATTCAACTGTATCCAAGTCCTTGTCGAAAAGGGTGGCTGCCTGCTTGAGAAATTTCTGAAAAGCCGGTACGTCGCCATAAGGATCGAGCACGGAAGTCAGAAATGGCAAGGTCATTTGTTCCTTCTCACTCAAAAAGTTAAGTGAGGGCATTATGCCGTATTCGTAATGGTACGCTCCCGTTTTTTTATTCAGGACAGCATGGAAGTACTTTTTGTCTGAAAACGGTCGAAGTTCCAACTTTTCATCATCGGTCAAAAAATCGCCACTGTTCAAATAACTGATGTCTGCCTGCAATGTCGCTTTTTCGATTCCTTCCAAGCCATGTGTTTTCAGCTTTTTGATGACGAAATCAAGCATTGCGCCCTGATTGCCCATCTCGCCGCATACAAACTCATGAATGAACTTTATACGCAAATTGCGCCCGCTGTGCGGACTGACATCTTTCTTACGCCCTTTTTGACCCATTCCACGAAGTTAGGATGGAGTTTTGGAAGAAAAAAATGATTTTGGGGTAATTAATTATTATTCCCAAGCATTTCTTAAAAATTCAAGGTTAGGGTTCTGACTGAAAAAAATATTGGATTTGTGGGCATTAAATTTTGCACGTTTGTATTTAATTATTTTACTCGCACTTCGATTCGAGGAACCGTTTCCCTGAATAAGATTTTCAAAGAATGAAAAAATATTATTTTCATTGTAAAAATCTTGATCTAAGGGAATAAAATTGTATATTCCTAAAGATGAATTTGGAGGCATGCCGATAGCAACTTTTGTATTATGATTAATTAAATCCCATTTTATTAAAAACTCAACCTTTTTACGAAATAATAAATAAGTAAATGGTGGATTTATTTCTGACCAAAACATTCTGATGAGCGGATAATCATCTTTCGACAAGTTTATAGGTATATCTAAAATATCGACAAATAAACACTTCTTATCTATCAAGAATTGTTGAATATTTTCACCTTCAGGGTATGAAAAATAATTTTTAATTATGTTACAGTAGTGAGAATTTGATGGATTATTTAATATATAATTATCGAGCTTTGAAGGAGGAGACTCATAGAAAATAATGTAGTCTGCTTTGTCATTTTTTGTTTTGAATTCATTAAGAAAATTGGTATACATCTTGTTTATTTCTGTTTTTTTTTTCTTAACAGAAT